>NVTT01000085.1 GCA_002401655.1 Gammaproteobacteria bacterium
TTTATTGGTATTGTTTCTGGTCTGCCTAGTGCAATGGGACAAACTTTTGAACAAGCAAGACAAGGTGAAATTAATCCATTAGGTTTAATGATTATTCTTGCAGTGGTTATCATGGTAACCGCATTTGTGGTCTTTATGGAGCGTGGGCAACGACGAATCGTTGTTAACTATGCACAAAAACAACAGGGAAGAAAGATGTATCAAGCTCAATCTTCTCATTTACCATTAAAAGTGAATATGGCGGGTGTTATTCCAGCGATATTTGCCTCAAGTATTATTTTATTCCCTGGAACAATCGCTGGAATGGTTGGTGCAGGAAATGAAAATATGTTGTGGTTGCAGAGCTTTGCTCAGCAAATGCAACCGGGTGGTCCTTTGTATATGCTGATGTATGGTGCGGGAATTATGTTTTTCTGCTTCTTTTACACCGCACTCGTTTATAATCCACGAGATACAGCAGACCAACTAAAAAAATCTGGAGCGTTTATTCCTGGGATCCGTCCTGGTGAGCAAACTTCCAAATATGTTGACAAAGTTATGACTAGACTGACTTTAATTGGCGCTCTCTACATCACTGCAGTTTGCCTTTTACCTCAGTTTTTAATTTTGATCTTTAATGTGCCTTTTCAATTCGGTGGAACATCTCTGTTGATTATTGTGGTTGTTATTATGGACTTTATGTCTCAAGTACAAGCGCACTTAATCTCTCGTGATTATGATTCTGTATTGAAAAAAGCGAATTTTAAAAACTATGGTTCATCTGGAGTACGTTAATTAATAGAGTAAAATCTATGTTTAACGATAGTTTGGGTACCACAATTAGGAATTGGAGTACGAAATGAAAGTTCGAGCTTCTGTTAAAAGAATGTGTCGTGAATGTAAAATCATTCGAAGAAACGGTGCTGTCAGAGTAATTTGTACTGATCCGAGACATAAACAACGTCAAGGATAGTTGGTTAATTAATTTAAGCAAAGCGTGTAGCCCGCAACAGTTTGAAGTGAATAACTTAATTTTAATATTCGGTTGATTTTTAACCGTTTGAACGCTATCATTGCGCGCCTTTTTGGGAGCAACCTTTGATAGGTTTAAAATTTAATTTGGGAGTAGGTCAATGGCCCGTATAGCTGGTATTAATATTCCAGTCCACAAGCACGCGGTTATTGCGTTAACGTCTATTTTCGGTATCGGAAGTACACGTTCTCAGCAGATCTGCGATGCAGCTGGCATCGAGCAAAGTCGTAAGATCAAAGATCTTACTGAAGCGGAAGTTGAATCTTTACGTTCACAAGTTGCTAAATTCACTATTGAAGGCGATTTGAGACGAGAAGTTTCAATGAATATTAAGCGTTTAATGGACTTAGGTTGTTTCCGTGGTATTCGCCACAGAAGAAGCCTTCCTGTTCGTGGACAACGTACAAAAACTAATGCGCGCACTCGTAAGGGTCCACGCAAACCAATTAAGAGATAACGATTATGGCTAAAACTCCTCGTTCTCGTAAGAAGGTAAAAAAGCACGTTGTAGACGGAATGGCGCATATCCATGCATCATTCAATAATACAATTGTGACAATTACTGATAGACAAGGTAATGCATTGGCTTGGACTACTGCTGGTGGTTCTGGTTTTAGAGGCTCTCGAAAGAGTACACCATTTGCAGCCCAGGTTGCAGCYGACAGAGTTGGYGAAATGGTTAAAGAAATGGGAATGAAGAATATGGAAGTATTCGTCAAAGGCCCAGGACCTGGACGTGAGTCTGCGGTTAGAGCTTTAAATAATGCGGGATTCAARATTACTAACATCACTGATGTTACRCCTATCCCTCACAATGGTTGTCGTCCGCCTAAAAAGCGACGCGTGTAACGCTNACTTAATWATTAGCGAAACCAATTTGCTGGAGAATAGAAAATGGCAAGATATATAGGTCCTAARCTCAAGCTCTCACGTCGTGAAGGCGTTGATTTGATGCACAAGAGTGGCGTTCGCGCTATTGAGGACAAGTGTAAGATTGATCAAGTACCGGGTGTTCATGGCGCAAGACGTACTCGTCTGTCTGACTACGGTGTTCAATTACGTGAAAAGCAAAAAGTAAAACGTTTATACGGTGTACTTGAAAAGCAATTCCGTAATTATTATAAAGAAGCTGCAAGACTAAAAGGCGCTACAGGTTCAAACCTTCTTCAATTGTTAGAAAKGCGATTGGATAATGTTGTTTACCGTATGGGCTTTAGTAGTACTCGTAGTGAAGGCCGTCAATTGGTTAGCCATAAGTCGATTTTGGTTAACGGTAAGTCGGTTAACATCCCTTCTTATATGGTTTTAGCGTCTGATATTATCAGTGTTCGTGAAAAATCTAAGAAGCAAGCTAGAATTGTTGCTGCGTTAGAATTAGCAGCTCAAAGAGAGCGTCCAGTATGGGTAGAAGTTGATGATAAAAAGATGGAAGGAACATTCAAAAACGCTCCAGAGCGTACTGATTTACCTTCTGATATCAACGAAAACCTAATTGTGGAACTTTACTCTAAGTAAAACTGAGAGGATTAACTATGGGCAATGTCGCTGAACTTCTGACCCCGCGTCAGATCAAAGTGGAAACTGTTGGTGAGCGTAAAGCTAAAGTYACTTTAGAACCTTTTGAAAGAGGTTTTGGACACACTTTAGGTAATTCGCTTAGACGYATTTTATTATCGTCTATGCCAGGGTGTGCCGTTGTAGAAGTAGAAATWGATGGYGTATTACATGAATAYACTACCATTGAAAATGTACAAGAAGACGTAATTGATATYCTTTTRAATCTTAARGGTTTAGCAATTARGTTAGAAGAYAAAGAAGAAGCTGTMTTGATTCTTCAAAAGAAAGGCGAAGGTCCAGTGACTGCCGCTGATATTGAAGARCAAGCGGGCGTTGARATWSTCAAYCCYGATCATCACMTTGCWACCTTAACTAAAAAAGGTTCTTTGAGTATGCGATTGATAGTTAAAATGGGTCGTGGTTATGAAACCGCCGCGTCTCGTAAGTCTGATGACGACGATAGTTTAAGTATTGGTCGTTTACAACTTGATGCATCTTTTAGTCCTGTATTACGCGTATCTTACGTAGTTGATTCTGCGCGAGTTGAACAACGTACTAACTTAGATAAATTGACTATCGATTTAGAAACTAACGGTACTGTTGATCCAGAAGAAGCAATCAGACGTTGTGCAACTATTTTGTCTCAACAACTTGCCGCTTTTGTAGATTTACAAGATGAAAAACAAGTCGAGCCAGAACAGCAAGAGCCAGAAATTGATCCAATCCTACTTCGTCCAGTGGATGATTTAGAATTAACTGTTCGAAGTGCTAACTGTTTGAAAACTGAAAACATTCATTACATTGGTGATTTGATCCAGCGTACTGAAGTTGAGTTACTTAAGACACCAAATCTAGGTAAGAAATCTTTAACTGAAATTAAAGATGTCTTGGCTTCAAGAGGACTATCTCTTGGAATGCGTCTAGAAAATTGGCCGCCTTCAAGTATTCTCAACGAAATATAAATATAACGGTTCAGCTTACCTATAAAACTTCCCATTGCTTCGTTAGAAAATGGTCACATATATTTATATGCTCTCATTTTCTGCCTTGCACTGGAAACTTTTATAGGCAACCTGAAGCGTAATTAAGACTAAGTATTTTATAAAACAACTTTGCGCTAATAAGATAGCTCAAATAAAACTAACTACAAAATCTCAGTACTGGCTTTTTTATTTTAAGTAAAAAACTAAGGCTGATAACTAAGTAAAAGGTAAATAATCATGCGTCATCGTAAGAGTGGTCGTCAACTAAATAGAAATTCAAGTCATCGTAAAGCGATGTTCAAAAATATGGCAGTTTCAATCATCGAGCATGAATTGATCAAAACAACTGTTCCAAAAGCAAAAGAACTTCGCGGAGTGGTTGAGCCGTTAATTACTTTAGCAAAAGAAGATTCTGTTGCTAACCGTCGTTTAGCTTTTGCACGTACTCGTAGTAAATCTGCAGTAGGTAAATTATTTGATGAACTTGGTCCTCGTTACCAAGAACGTCCAGGCGGATACCTAAGAATTATCAAAGCTGGTTTTAGAACGGGTGATAAAGCGCCAATGGCGTATGTTGAATTGGTTGATCGTCCTATTATTGAAGAAGAGGAAGAACCTGAAGAAGAGTAGAGATTGCTTTTCAATAGTTTTGAAAAAACCGAGTTTATCTCGGTTTTTTTGTATTTGGTGAATAATATTTACAAGTGATTTAAGGAAAAATCAATCACGTGTAACACTGATTTTTTTGTTTCATCGCAATGGAAGGCTAGATATTATTTCATCTTTTTACCAAGTAGAAATCCAATTTGTAACCTTACCTATTATTTTGCTCAACTTAATTTTAAATTGGCGTAATTCTGGATGCTTGCCTATAATGTTTATGAAAACATCAAATAATTTTGGTACACCATTTCAAATAGGGATTATGTTGTTTATGGTCTACTAATTTTTGCTGCTTGTTTAGGATAGCTAACAATAATAGATAAAATTGCTTACGATTTAAATTTGCAAGGTCTAAAGGAAACGTCAGCAGCCTTTGTTATATTGAAAGGATTTGATAGCATACTACTTTTCATCGAGAATGCTCCAGTAATTGGTAAGCTATTAACGCCTTACAGAGAATTTTTAGAAAGAATGTCTTTCGTGATGTTAATTTCATTTTTTTCATTGGGACTACAAAAAATAATTATAGTTGCAATGCAATCGTTTCTGGTAAATGCTTTATTGACGATAAATGTAGTAACTTTGTTGATGAACAAAATCAATCCATTTCTATCTTCAAAATTCGCAATCAAACTATTAAAGCTTGCAGTACTAATAATATTTGTTCGCTTTGCCATACCTGTAATGACGTTTGCTATTACATCTATTCAAAGTAGTACTGCTCAAATGACTGAAAACGTTAATGACCAACGTCTTGCCGATTTGGAAGAACGACTTTTTGATATAAATAAACTAACAGAAGAAAGAGACGGGAAAAAAGTAGAACGTGAAAAGGAGATATGCGAGTTAAATGATAAATTAGTACAACTGAAAGATGGTAAAGAGCTGTTAGAAGAAAAAATAGATGATATAAAGAATAAAGATAAAACTACAATGGACAAGATGTTTTCAGTATTATCTGATAATGATCTGCCACAAGAAACAAAAAATACTATAGAGCCTCTAAATGAACAGGCTTTAGAAATCCAAAAGGATATCGATGCGGTTAAATCGAAACTTGAGTTTTTATCCGATGACTCCTCATTTTTTGAATTATTTAGTATCAAGCAACAAATAAAAAAATTACTAAATGGCTTGGCGAGTACAGCAGACTAGCTATTCGATTACGTTTTAACAACTGTAATCCTATTTTTTTTCACAAATGTCTTTTTCCCTATTGCGTTTTTATGGTCCTTATTTAGATTAATTGATGGTGCCTTTGATAGCAACAATTCACAGAAATTGAAAAAAACAGTTCAAAGGAGGCTTACTCGGCAACAACAGGTTAACCTTCAGAGAGCACGGACAGTTAGTGAAAATAAAAGAGCCAATACTGAAACTGATCCCAAAAAAACTGAGTTGAAGCCTTAAGGTGCGCAAACTAGACAGTCAACAAAGGAGGAATGTCCGAAAATGAAAATAGAAGGAAAATAGACAGTCAGATAAAAAAAGCATTAAAATCAAGTATCAGATTTCTTTTATTTTAATCAATGCAATAAACTGAAACTTTTATTTCTAAATTATTAATTTTCAATTGATAAAGTGTAACCAAACTAGAGACTCTAAGTTTTCGATAAAGTCTAACTTAGACAATACTTCTAAATGAACTCGAAGAGGCTTGGAAGACTGGCTTTTCTGAGTTATTTTCAGATCTACAGCTCTTTTGTCATGACGTAAGTATTGACACTTGGTCATTTAGTGCTAATCTATGCTAATGAAACTAGCTAAAGATGAATTCTTACAAATACGCCTCTCGTCTAAGCAAAAAGAGAGTATCCGAAATGCTGCAAAAATGGCCAATGCAGATATGTCATCATGGATATTATCTAAAGTGCTAAATAGCCAATCCGATGACTTTTTAAAAGTAATCGAAAAACTTGTTTCTAGCCAACAACAGTCTTATATATATGCAGAAATTCATGACCTTCTAATGAAATGTGATCACAATATTTTTGGTGAAACAGTAAAGCTTCCACCAACAGCTCAACTTAACTCATTTCAACTAAATTATATTACTGCAATGGTAGAACACAGAGCTATGCAATTAAGTGAAAAGACTCCAAACTGGTGCTCAGAGATAAATTCTCTAAAAAAACCTCATTTTGGCAGTAATTTAAAGTGCCTAAAATTGTACCTTTTATTGAACTCTCCTTTAGCGTTTCGCAAAAGAAATATTTTTATTGATTCCACTGTTGGTCAAAGAGTTTAGGCAAAGGGTTAAAGCAATTGTCACAATTAACTAAACAAGATATTCTAAAGCTGTTTGATGCACTTAATTTGCGTTGTAAGAAACATAATTTTAAAGGTGAATTACATATCGTTGGTGGTGCTGTTATGTGTTTGGTTTACTCTGCGAGGGAATCGACCTTTGATGTCGATGGCTTATTTAAACCATCGAAAGAATTGAGAAACTTTGCAGCTGAGATAGGTCAAGAATTTGGAATTGATGAAGATTGGCTGAACGATGGAGTGAAGGGTTTTTTTAGTGGCGCAGGAACCTTTCAACAGTTTCTAGAATTAAGTCACCTAAAAATTTACACCGCGTCTCCAGAATATCTATTAGCAATGAAATGTTTGGCTATGAGGATAGGTGAAGAGTTTCATGATGTGGCGGATATTAGATATTTAATCAGGTATCTAAACCTAATTTCCTATAAAGAAATTTGTAATGTTATTGTTCAATACTATCCGTTGAATAAATTTCCACAAAAAACAATGTACGCTTTGCAGGAGATTATGGAGGAGCAATAGATATAGTGTAGTCGGCGCAGATTTATTTAACTAGTGAATTAAAAAGTACATTATCACTCTTTATTCCAATGTTGCTTCGCCCAATCAGCCGTTTTCTGCATAATTCTTTTAGAGCTAACACTCACATTACCAAGAACCTGCGCATTCAATTTGACTAATTCATCAGACACTTCAAATGAATTATCATCAGATATTTTAATTAGCCCTGTTTTACGTAAAACACTAGTCGTTGTTTTAAATAAATCTTTATCAAAGGATTCGGGTGCGTTGATGCTATAGAGCGCGGCAAGCCTTTGGGCTACTTCTTGGCTGTGTTGTTCTAACTCTCTTCTACTAATACTTTTCCCAGCCTGACTCGACAACAAAGTTAGTAAAATACCATACCGCAATNAAATGGGTTTTATTATTTCGGCCATTAAAAGCAGTTGATCCAATTCATCGCTTAGTTCGTTGGGTCGTAATATATGAGTATCCGATTTGGAGAGCAGTTTAAGTTCAATAAAGCTCTCTACGGTTTTTTCTATTTGGATCTCAAAGTCTTCTGAGCTCCAATGGATAAACAGTTCTCGCTTTAAAAAAGGATAAAACTGTAAACATCTTTTTACCAATGTAGAAAGAGCAACGCGTTTATGATTAACAAAGCAACTAGCCACAAGTGAAAAGGCAATAAAAATATGGATGATATTATTTCGGTAATAAGTCATTAGAACAGCGGTTTCTTCAGTCGTAGTAATGATATCTCCCATCGGATTCTTTACTTCAAAAATAGTACCCAAATCTTTTGCTTGCTCAATTAGTTTTTCACCACTTTCAGTGGGCACCAATGTGCAATCTGAATAGGGTACCGATTTCATCAGCGATAATAAAAGGTCTAACTGATTGGCTAGCTCTTTTTTTCCAACGGCAGTACGCTCCGATGAGAGTAAAACTAAGGCAACTAAACTAATGGAATTAACTCGACTAGTAGCATTAATTTTTTGCATTATAAGTTCCGATAAGGACGTTACTCTTGGCGTTAACCAACTTGGTTTCGCGCCTACTTGACCTCGATAATCTTTCCAATCTGGTTCGTGTTCATCCATATATTTATTTAGATCAATGGGTGGACTAAAGTTTAAATAAACTTTACCAAAATTCTGTTTAAGCGTTTTACGTATTCCTAAAAGTTGACCAAAAGATTCCTTTTTCTTTTCTCCACCTCTTAACTCCTTTAAGTAACTATTACCTTCAAACATTCTTTCGTAACCAATATAAACGGGAATAATAGCAACAGGTTTTCGAGTGCCTCTCAATAACGCTTGCACTGTCATTGCCAATAATCCCGTTTTAGGTTGCAATAACCTTCCGGTTCGACTTCTTCCACCTTCGGGAAAAAATTCTAACGGTGTTCCTCTATTCATCAATTGATAAATGTATTCATTAAAGACGGCTGTATATAGTTTATTACCACCGAAACTTCTTCTCAAAAAGAAAGCACCGCCTCTTCTTAATAAGGGACCGGCTGGCCAGAAATTTAAATTAATACCGGCTGCGATATGAGGAGGGACTAATCCTTCGTGATAAAGTGTGTAAGACAACAGTAAATAATCGATATGGCTTCGATGACTGGGCACGTAAATAACTTGATGTGTTGAAGCAATTTGCCTTACAAGCTCAGCGTTTTGGACAACAACACCATTATAAATCTTATTCCAAAGATGGGTCAGCATTGTTTCCATAAATCGAACGGCTTTATAGGAGTATGCAGACGATATTTCTAATGCGTATTTTTTAGCCAGTTTTGTCGCTTTGGCTTTAGTCAGTTTCTTTTTCTTCATTTCTCTATTAATGGCATCTCTAACCGTATCGCTAACAATTAAATTAGTTACCATATGGCTTCTATTGCTCACTAAAGGGCCCATGGCTACTTGCCTTAGACGATGAAAGTGCACTCTAAGTGTTCTTGTTAGCTTTCTCACTTGGACGTCATGTTTTGTCTCAGAGAATACAACACGACGTAAATCGACAGGTTTAGTTAAGCGAATGAAGGTGTTTCTACCTTGAAAAATAAACAGAAAAAATTTGCGGATAAAACTCGCGCTTTCTGTATCGGTAAAAATAACTCGAAAAAAAGAATTTTCTTTACCTGGGTTTCTTCCCCAGTAAATAGATAAAGGTAAAAGTTGATGTTTGGTTTTATCATCAGCTCGTTGCTGCTGTAGCAGTTGAAAAAGATTTTTTTGATACCTTTGAATGGGACTACCGCCAAGACCTAAGAACATTTTAGATTGAAGAAAAAAGACGCTACCATTTTCTATCTTATCGGTGTTCTTTCTGATTATTTTAGGTTCGGGTAACTGTAATGCTTTCGCTTTTTCTTTCAACATCAAAAAACTACTGGTTGAATTTCTTTGTAAAACGTAATAAATAGGTTGCTCTAGATCAATATCCAAATCTTTAATAGGATCTTCAGGTAATAGTTTACTATTAACGAGCAGCTTTAGAGGAATTCCAACTAATTTTTGATAGATATTTAAAATCATATTTTTCTCTAATTATGGCTTTTAAAGCAATATTTTAACCGTGTCGGCATGACTTAAACTTCTCTAGAGATTGCTCTGTGGCCAATATCATCTCTAAAATACATATTATCCCAGTGGATCGTTTTGACGCGTTTATAGGCGTTAGATTGGGCCTCTGTCACTGAGTCGCCGAGAGCAACTACACATAAAACTCTGCCTCCTGATGTGACAACATTGCCATTAAGCTCTTTAGTTCCCGCATGAAATATTTTTGAATTGTCATCAGATTTTAAACTCGTACTTTCTAAACCTGAAATAATTTTTTCTTTCTCATAGCTCTCTGGATATCCGCCGGCTGCTAACACAATTCCAACAGAAAAACGTTCATCCCACTCAACCGTTTCCTTATTTAATGTTTTATCAATAGCTGCTAAACAAAGTTGATTTATATCGGATTTTAAGCGGAACATAATGGGTTGTGTTTCAGGATCGCCAAATCGACAATTGTATTCCAACACCTTYGGAATACCTTCTGGTGAAATCATWATTCCRGCATAYAAAAAACCAGTATATTCATTSCCTTCTTTTGCCATRCCYTCAACGGTWGGRATRATAACTTGTTGCATWATGGCATCATGCATTTYCTTWGTTACWACGGCSGCTGGAGAGTAWGCKCCCATTCCSCCGGTATTAGGACCTTTATCRCCATTATCMCKRGCYTTATGATCYTGYGAGGTTGCCAARGGTAAAATRTTTTTTCCRTCRACCATAACAATAAARCTAGYTTCTTCRCCGACTAAAAAYTCTTCTATCACYACTCKRTGACCKGCRTCRCCAAAYCGRTTMCCYKCAAGCATATCRTYRATWGCTKYAAAWGCTTGYKCWTTATYTTCSGCTATAATRACGCCTTTWCCRGCAGCTAAACCRTCSGCTTTAATRACWATMGGYGTRCCSACTTTWTCMACATAGTYTTTCGCCTCRTCWATATTGGTRAAATTTCCATARGCGGCTGTYGGAATRTTRTTTCTTGCTAAAAAGTCTTTTGTAAAAGCTTTTGAGCCTTCTAGTTGAGCCGCATTTTTACTTGGACCAAAACATTTTAGCCCCGCGTCAGTAAAGCGATCGACAATACCTAAACATAAAGGGACTTCAGGACCAATAATGGTTAAGTTGATGTCGTTTTGTTGTGCAAACTTTAGTAATCCATCGATATCTTCTGCATTAATATCAATATTTTTTATCTTTTTTTCTTTAGCTGTTCCAGCATTTCCTGGGGCAACATAAACGTACTTAACGTCCTTTGACTGAGCAGATTTCCACGCTAACGCATGTTCCCTACCGCCACCGCCAACAATTAAAATATTCATATTAATTAAACTCTTTCTAGTAAATTTCTTTCCAGTAATACTTAATGCTTAAAATGTCGCATCCCAGTAAATACCATCGCGATTCCATGCTCATCCGCAGCATCAATCACTTCTTGATCTCGCATTGATCCGCCTGGCTGAATAATAGCTTTTATGCCTGCTTTTGCTGCAGCATCAATGCCATCTCTAAAGGGGAAGAATGCATCAGAAGCCATTACACATCCTTCCACTTCTAGACCTTCATCAACGGCTTTAATTCCTGCTACCTTTGCGCTATACACACGGCTCATTTGACCCGCGCCAACACCAATGGTTCGTTTGTTTTTTGCATAAACAATGGCATTTGACTTAACGCTCTTAGCTACTTTCCAGCAGAATAACAAATCATCAATTTGATCTTGAGTCGGCTGAATCTTTGAAACAACTTTAAGATCCGATTTAGTAACCACACCTAAGTCTTTTTCTTGAATGAGTAATCCGCCTGTGACTTTTTTGTAATCCCAGCAGGGTACAGATTCTGACCATTCACCACATTCTAATAATCGAAGGTTTTTCTTTTCTGAAATAACAACTTTAGCTCTTTCCGAAATGCTGGGTGCTATGATAACTTCAACAAACTGTCTATCAATAATCATTTTTGCCGTTTCGTGATCAAGCGTTTGATTAAAGGCAATGATACCTCCAAATGCTGATGTTGGATCTGTCTTGAAGGCTAGATCGTACGCTTCACTAATTTTGTTGGCTACGGCAACCCCGCAAGGGTTAGCATGTTTTACGATAACACAAGCGGGCTCTTTAAATTGTTTGACACATTCTAATGCTGCATCGGTATCTGCCATGTTATTAAAAGATAATTCTTTTCCCTGAATTTGGCTGGCGGTTGAAATTGAGCCCCTCCGGAGCCTGGCCGCCTCCGAAGCCGTTCATTCCCATGGGGAGGCTCTGGCCCATCGGATTGGTTGACTGCGAGTTTTGGGACATGAATTGATTTTGCTGCTGGAAATAATTTTGCTGGCCCTGCGGTTGGCCCATGTTGATCGAGCCTCTCTGGTTGCGGCTAGGGAACATCCCCTGCATCGAGAGCTCGCCGTTGGAGGTGTCATTCGACTATTGAGAGTACATCCTGAGGGGTTATTTTGGGTGGTTTAATACGACATTTGGGAGTGTTTGGGGGAGGTGTCAGGCAAGGCATTGGGATTAGCGAA
>NVTT01000086.1 GCA_002401655.1 Gammaproteobacteria bacterium
TTATTTATAAAATGTTAAAAGAAGATAGAGACTATTATATTTAAAAAAAACAATTTAAACGAAGAAAACAGTTGAAATTTCAAGCGGGATGTTCACATCGTAACCGTGATCTGACTTCAGTGTATCCGCAACTGCATTGGCATCTCGAACAGCGCTTTGCAATGTAGGGATGCCCGTTTCATAGGCATCTATCCCTATAACGAGGGCGTGCCCCTTAAGACCAGTATTTTTCATCATTTCTCCTAAGCGAGGTTTTGGCTAAAATGTGAAAGGAAAGAGTAATATTACACATGTTTTGCCTTTAGTGTAAAGTGAGGGTAATAGATGACATCTAAAGACTGTTCTATAGAGTTGGTGAGATCAGTTATAGGATTATAGAACTTTGAGTGTTGTTAGCGTGTGATAACAGTTTACGACTTACACAGTAAATGCAAATGCCAAATTATGTGGTTTGGTTTGAATGCTCTAAATTGTAATAAAAGTCTATTGCATCAATAAGATATGTGTATTAGTCTAATAAAATTCTATTAAGCCGAGAGAATGATCTGGAACCGACAACGAGTTCTTTACAGCGCCTCACGCGACTCAGCTGTGGTTAACTTAAACACTACTACTTACCAATCAACCTTATTTAACGCACATTATTTAACGCAGTATGTTTTCTAATTTTGCCTTTTTAAATCCCCTTTTGCTGGGGTGAAATGGAGATTTACTATGTCTGAAATTATGAGTGAAAATACGCCCAAAAAACATGCTTTGATTATTGGAATCGACCGCTACAGTAATTATGAAGAGCAATACCAACTGAGAGGTTGCGTCAATGATGCAAAGTTAATGAAAAGCGTTTTGGTTGATCATTTTAACTTCAGCGAATCAAATATAACCGAATTGCACAATGCCGCTGCGAGCGAGCGAGCTATTCTCGACGCGATGGAAAATCTAGTTGAGAATATATCGCAGGATGACATAGTCGTGTTCCATTTCAGCGGACACGGAGGCCAACGAAAATCTGCCGATACCAATGAGGGAACCGGTATGAATAGTACAATCGTTACCGCCGATAGTGGGTATATGGATCCGTATCCCAACTTAGATATTATCGATGATGTGATCAATGAGTGGTTAACACGCCTGGCCAGCAAAACCCGCTACATATCGCTGACGTTTGATTGCTGTCATTCAGGTACCATCACCCGGGACGCACTTGGCGCAAGAGCAAGGGGTTTACCTGCGGACACGCGTTCTTTAAGCGCAATGGGCGTGGATAAAACGCAATTGCCGCCAGCAACTCGCTCAAAGGGAGATGCAGCAAAACATAGTGGATGGTTGGCGCTTAGCGATAACTACGTGGTAATTTCGGGTTGTCGAGACGACGAATATTCCTATGAATATGAGATCGAAGGAGGCGGTGAACCTATCAGAAATGGTGCTTTGACCCATTTTTTGGCCAAAGCATTACTGAGTGCAAAGCCTGGCTCAACCTACCGTGATGTATTCGAATTAGCTCGAAACGGTGTCAACTCAAAATTCAAGCTACAGCATCCGCAAATTGAAGGCGTTCAAGATCGAGAAGTTTTTGGTGTTAAGGATATCGAACCACTGCGCTTTATCTCGGTGGCCTCGGTGGAGGGCGACATAGTGACTCTTGCCGGTGGTGGAGCGCATGGTTTGTGTGTTGATTCCATTTGGACAGCCTACCCACCAGGCACCAAGCAAATTGAGGGTACTACGCCTCTGGCGTCAATTGAAGTTACGAAGGTAGGTTCGTTAGAGTCGCAAGGCATAATTCGCGAGAGTGAAGGAAAACTAACCGTAGGTGCACGATGTGTAGAATCTGCAACATCTGCCGTGCAGTTATTGCTCAGTGTTGATATGAGTCAGATTGATGAAGACGCTGGCAAAGAATTTGCAAAGAAAGTCAAAGCATCCCGCTTGCTGACTCTTTCCAAGGCGCAAGGCGGGGCTGACGTTTGTGCTTATATCTTGATGCCCGAGGATGAGGTTCGTGAAGGTCTAATTTTGCCATCAACGATAAATATTGATGTGCCAACYTGGGCRGTTGTTGATCGYACGCGGGAACTGGCAATGCCTCTGCATGCTGTTGGCGGTGAAAAAAGTATAGAGACAGTAATCAGCAACCTCGAAGCAATAGCCCGCTATCGTAATGCGCTCAAATTGAATAATCCAGATAGCAAGCTTAACGTTGAGTTCAATATTTTCCACGTAGACTCAGATGGCGAATTACACAACATCAATGACAAAGACTTTGTCTTTGAGGAAGGACAAAACTTGGCATTTGAAGTGATCAATCATGAGCCCAATAATGTTTTTGTTACTCTGTTAGACTTTGGGCTGACTGGTAAAATCTCATTGTTCTATCCTCCAAAAACTAGCAGCGAAATGATTGCTCCTGGAAAGACGATTAAAATTGGTGCCGATACGCGAAAAATTATACTCAGCGTACTTGATGATTTTGTTGGCAACCAGGGAACAGAAACGGTTAAGGCTATTATCACTAGCGAAGAGTCTGATTTCCGCTGGTTACAACAAGAAGGAACTCGATCGCTTGGTGCAAAGCGCTCCTCGTTACGCCAGCAATTTGAAGCGGCTTATGATGGCCCGCCTACACGAAATATGTCTTTCGAAACTGAAGCCGATGAAGATGAGGATTGGAAGGCGATAAACCGCTCTTTCGAACTGAAGCGAAAGGCAATTTAACTACTATTTAGCGACTAGATTAGCTACATATTTAGCAATCTGATATCGGAGAAATACAATGGGACGTTCAATAATAACAGCTGCTCCTGCAACCACAGTAGCATCTAGGGCAGGCCCAGGAAGTGAGGCTCAAGCAGCGCCGGCCGCTGATGGTTATTCTGATGCGCTGATGAAGCTTATTCCAGCTGAAGTAATTGGTGTGTACATAGCAATGCAATCCATTTTAATTAACGCGACACCCAAATCCAACTGGGTAGCCTTCCTGGTTGTTTTTATGTTTGGCGTTTTCGCTACCTACTTCTATCTGCGTGTTAGCCTTAAAGTCACCAATAAATTACAGTTAGGGCTATCCGTCGGCGCGTTTTGCGTCTGGGCCTATTCGATGGTTCCGCCGGAATGCCCCTTGTATAACGGGACTTACGCCGGTTTGCTGTTAATTGCATACACTTTTATTGCGCCCAAAATCTCTTTAGATGTAAAAAGCTAAGCAAAATAGCTGAGGCAGACTGGTAATATCTTATTAAGCATTGCCCTTATCAAGCAATTCGATTAATCCAATCAGTGCTGCAAAAAGTATTGCACTCACAGGCCAAAGGATCCAAGTAACACCCCAATCCATAGTCCACAAACTCCAACCAATATATATAGCGGTTAGCAAAGGCCAGTAAAATGCAGCAAGTTTTTCTATACGTTTTGTGCGTCTACTTTTTTTTGCGTAGGGGTACCCTTCTTGTAAAATGCGGTTGTAGCAGTCATATTTAGTTGAGACAGGAATCAATATGTATATTCCCGTCGCGATCATGAGAAGCAAAACAATTAGCATCATTAATATTACATCGGAGCCACCTGACAATACACTACCAACCATTAGAGGGACAAAACTGAAAATAAACATAGAAATAGAGAAAGATAATTTTAGATTATAGGTCCCTCTGAATTTTTGTAATTTTTCTTTAAAAGCGCTATGTACACCATAGGCCAGCTCAAATTCCTCGTTTTCTATAAGCGCTAACTCACTTTCGTATTGGTTGGTTCTAATAAAAAAGCTTACGCCAATAGAGATCAACACTAATATAAGTATAATTCCTGCCGTTGTTGCGATATCGGGTGTGAGATTTAATTGATTTGTTTCAGCGATTGCCAATAAAGCAAAAAGCGGCACTGTCGAGCCGACACATAGAAATACGCCCTTGGCGATTAAGTGCGCCATCGCCATCTTATTCTCAACATATTTTACAGCCTGTTCTAGGCTAATTTGTATGGTGTTGTTTTCCAATTTACCGCTGACGGATTCGGGTGCTTCGACATCATCTTTTAGTAAATAATCGGTCGTAACTTCAAATATTTCGGATAGAATAATTATTTTGTTTAAATCCGGTATGCTGTTAGTACTTTCCCATTTGGAGACTGACTGTCTGGAAACATTCATCTTCTCAGCTAGCTCTTCCTGCGACCAGCCGATCTGCTTTCTTAATCTAACTATTTTTTCTGCTAAAATCATATTGTTTATTCCTTCATCTATTTTTGAGTAGCAATCATAGGAAAACCAGCAGTTGCAGACTATCAAGTCAGATTGTTAATTTGTCAACTAGTGGTTGCAATTTTGTTTATTTAGCTAAAATTAACCATTTCTTGGGGTGCCGACAAGTTAATTTATAATAATGAAAGTGATATTGAATTATTGGCGAAAGCAGTTTCCGTTTATAGGATAAAAAACATTAGAAACTATTCATACTGATATCTAAATTCTTCTTAATCTAAATATCAATATGATGCGGATAATACACCAGCCTATAGCTATTACAGAACAAGTTATTATTCCTAAATAGACAAGAGGTTGAAATAATTTGACGGCTTCAAGAGTGGCACCATTTAATTTTGGTAGCAATATCAGTAGTAGAAAACTAATTCCAAAATATAGTACCGAAGGCAAAACTATTCGTCTTAATATTTCAAAAATTCTGTAAGGTTTCATCAGAGAGGAGCAGTTACCATTGTTATATTTTCTAATAAAGCGAAATGCGAAAAATAAAATTAATAAAGGAACCATGAAAATTAAGCCTAAAATTATTTGTTCAAATATGGGAGCATTCAAATTTCCTAATGGCTCGTCAAAAACGATTCGACTAACACCGCTAACAATTCCGCTAACGTTATTTAAACCAAATCCAGAACTCGCATTGATTAAAACGACTATTGCAATGTCTAACTCTGGTGAAAAGAGTGCACCTGTTTCATAACCCGCTGAAATGCCAGAATGATATATCATTCGATAATCCTTTTGATGATAATAGTACCAGCCAAAACCATATCCATAAGGGACGTCATCGTCTTCTGAAGAAATCATTTTATCTCGTATTTGAGCTGGAATTACTGGACTATCATGCTTTAAATAATGTCCCATATATTTCAACATATCTTCTGCGCTTGAGTAGATACCACCTTGCGCAATGGTTGCTCTTCCTAATTTATCTTTAAACTCTTCAGCTGCCCCGAAGGCTAACTGGTATCCTTGTGTTGCACTGGAATCTTGTCGTATTTGTTTGTGAACGGAAGTGTTTTTCATGTTAAGAGGATTTAGTATTCGCTTTGAGATTACTTTCTCGTAACTGCTAGCGTCTAGAATTTCTAGCAAATAACCCAGCACTTGATAGTTTGCATTCGAATACTGATAGGCTTCGCCTGGATTGCGAACTAATTTAATCAAATTTAATTCCTGTACCGCAGTTTTTAGAGCGTTGGATGAATGATCTTCACTATGTTGATTACGATTCCCTGCGATAGTCGAAAACCCGCTTTTGTGACTTAATAAATGCTTCACTAAAATGAGGTCAGATATTTCTTTATTTTCGCTTTTAAACCAAGGAATGATATTGACTATTGGTGTATCGAGAGCAACGCGCTCCTCTTTAATCAGTTGCATCATTGCCAAAGCCGTAAATGATTTTGATACTGAGCCTAATTTGAAAGGTGTTGCGCTGGTTACTTGTTTTCCTTGTGAATTTGACACGCCAAATCCTTTTAGTAGCACAGCTACACCGTTCTCTAGAATACCGACAGAAACGCCAGGAACATCAATTTGTCGCATGCTTTGTTGAATAAATATTTCAATTCTCTTTACTTTATCTGCAGAAATACCCGATTTCATTATCGGTTCGTTTATATTCTTCTCATTAAAATTATTTCGATTAGAATTTGAATTAAGTTCTTGTGCTTGGGAAATGCTACATAATCCAAAAAAATAAATTACGTAGAGACCTTGCAGTAAAATATTCATTATAGAGCGTGTTAGATTCATAATTAGATTCTTCTTATTTATAGGATTTAAGCGTTGCTTCATTACAATAGTAACAGACGGGTGTCACATGTCAATGTGAAGTTGGTTTTTACAAAAACTGTAATTAAGAAAGTAGAGGAGCAAATATTAGACAGCCCAACTGAAGAGATATTTTACAATATTACTTAAAGCTTCTCATGAGACGATTAGATAAACTTGAATCCCTTGGTTCAGTACTTTCACCGGAAAAACATTTAAGAATCTACTTGTAATCTATTGTTTATTTTTTATGTCTATCTTACATGGATAGTAAGATTTATTTTTATTTTCAAAGCGCGAGAAGCCTGGCTAATTAACTTCAGTTCTATATATGCTAAGGTGAGCAAAAATTGAGCAGGTTAATCCATAAAATATAGCTTTCCTAATAAAAATAATTAATTTAAACAGTGGAGAATAAAGAATGAAAAAAGTAATGGGCTTTTGGCGTTGTTGGGGATTGGTGATCGGCATCGTGATCGGAAATGGTATTTTTATGATACCTGCGGTTTTGGCACCTTTTGGCAAAATGAGTTTAATGGGTTGGGTGATTGCAGGTGTTGGAACCATTTTTGTTGCTTTGATGTTTGGATTATTGGCCAAGCGAAATGCTCTAATTGGGGGGCCTTACGCCTATACGCGTGCAGCATTTGGTGATCTTGCGGGATTTTTAATTGGCTGGGGTTATTGGATAGCTATTCTTACTGCGATCGCCGCTGGATCTCTGGCAATAACCGGTTACCTAGGGGTTTTCTTTCCTGTTGTAACTGAAACTCCATTGAATAGCGCTATTGTCTCTTTATCCTTAATTTGGCTGGTTACTGGATTTAATCTGACAGGCGTAAAAGCTACTAGCACTTTTCTTTTAGTTACCTCATTAATAAAAATATTACCTCTTTTTATTGTTGCGGGTGGTGGCCTTTTCATCAGCGGATCTTTTAGTACCGAGGTAATTGCTCCAAAAGGTGAAGCGACTTTCCAAAATGTTTCTGAAATGATCATGATTATTATGTGGGCGTATATAGGAGCAGAGGCAGTTACTCTACCTTCAGATGGAATGATTTCTCCTCAAAAAAATATACCTAAAGCACTCATCGTAGGCACGCTTTCTGTCATGGTTGTCTATGTGCTTGTTTCTTACAGTGTCATGGCATTAATTCCTATGGATGTTTTAGCGATTTCAACCTCACCAATCGCTGATGCAGCCGCGGTTATTTTTGGTCCGTGGGGGGCGCGGTTGATTGCGATTGTCGCTTTGATATCCATAATTAGTAACTTAAATGCTAATATATTTATTGTGGGAGTAATGCCACAAGCGATGTCTCAGGACAAAAATTTTCCAGAATATTTTACCAATTTAAATGATTATGGTGTACCCAAAGTAGCCATTGTATTTTCTGGTGTATTAGCGTCATTATTAGTAGCAATGAATTTTTCAGATGGATTGATAGGTGCTTTTAAAACATTGATATTGCTATCAACGCTAGCAACACTACTACCGTATATCACATCAGCTATGGCTGAGTTGGTACTACAGAAAAGGGAATATTCTGAACATAAAAAAAGAAAATGGTCTTCTCTTACAATAGCCGTTATCGCTTTGATATTTTCTATTTTTGCGCTGATTGGTTCAGGCTTGATGATTGCGTTGCAAGGAACCATTTTAATTGCCGCGGGACTACCTTTCTATTTTTGGGCTAAAACAAAAGCGACAAAAATTGACCAATAATTAACAGAAATAAATGACAAACAATTTAATTTAAAAAGCATTCATAACGGGAATAACGAGAACTTCATATTCCGCAAAACCGAGTGTTTTTAGAATTTTTAATTGAACGAATTTGCTATCAAAAAAATATAAGAGAGTAATGAATGGAAGTCGGTCAGTATCTTGTTGTTTTGTTCTAACACCTTTTAGTAATGATTTTTATTGTCCTTTTTTACAGATATTAATAATACTAGTGTTGTGCCTAATAAAGCTGGGCTTCTTTTTAGGTGATATTAACGATATACTGAATGTCTAAAACAAATATCTAATACATTTTTTTCGTAATATTAGTGTAAACAGCAAAAAGCATCTGCAATTTATTTATCTAATAAGATAAATTTAGAAACGTTATATTGTAAGCTAAAAATGTAAAAATCATTAATCTGAAAATCTAAGGATTGATAAAAAGGTTAAACTAATGATGGCGTTAAAGTGGTTAAGATGGGCGTTCTTGGTAGGTCTCGTTACCAGTTTATCATTTCCTTTGCAACTATCTGCCCAAAAAGCGGCTTTTCAATTTACCAATCTATCGACTGAGCAAGGGCTGGATACGCCAAACGTACTAAAGGTTTTGCAAGATAAACAAGGCTATATCTGGGTAGCAACTCAGCATAGTTTGTATCGCTACGATGGCTATCAATTTAAACGATTTAAACACGATCCTAATGATCCWARTTCMTTRGCGGATATYTATATWAATTCAATTTATGTGGATGGMAAAGGYGTACTYTGGRTTGGTACTGATGGCGGGCTTGCTCAATATAACGCAGCCAAAGAGTCTTTTATAAACTATTCCCACCAACCTAATAAGCCTGATAGTTTAAGTAATAACATCGTAATGTCTATTGTAGAAGATCATGCTGGCGCGCTTTGGGTTGCAACCCTGGGCGGAGGGCTAAATCGATTTGATCGGGATAAAAATGTTTTTACTCATTTTCGCCACGATTCGGACGATCCGGATAGTATCAGTTCCGAAAGTTTATATACTGTTATCGTCGATGCCAAAGGGGTTTTATGGGTAGGCACTAGAAATGCAGGCCTTAACCGCTTTAATAAAGAGACCGGCACTTTTAAACGTTATCAACACAACCCAGAGAATCCAAGTAGTCTTAGTCACAATAAAGTCTACTCTCTGCTTGAAGATTCACAAGGCAATTTTTGGGTTGGTACTCGCGGTGGCGGGCTGAATCTCCTTGATCGGCAAACGGGACTATTTAAACATTTTAGGCACGATTTTAATAACCCAACCAGTTTAAGTAGTGATGTGGTCTTTGCAATCTWTTCTGATAAAGCYGGTTCGCTTTGGGTCGGTACCGATAAAAGTGGATTGAATCGTCTGGATAAAACCAATAATTCCTTTGAACGTTATCAACATAACCCRCAAGATAAAAACAGTTTAGCCGATGATGATGTKTACAGTATMACTCAGGATCAAACCGGTTTGATTTGGCTTGGYACACTTGGTGGYGGTATTACTAAATTTGATCCAGCGAGTGAACGTTTTGGTYTAGTGAAGAGCAATCCCAATGAACCAAATGGTTTGAGCAAAGGTGTGGTATGGGCTATTTTGAAAGACAGCGCAGGCGTTCTTTGGATCGGTACCGATTCAGGGCTCAACCGTTACGACCCAATAAAAGATCAGTTTCAACATTACCAACATGATCCAAAAAACCCGCTAAGTTTAAGTGATAGTGATGTTCGCTCCTTATTTGAAGACGCTTCAGGAAATCTCTGGGTTGGCACTAGTAAAGGTGGTCTTAATCGGTTAATTAAATCCGATTTTGGGGATATAAATGATATTGATCGTCCTTTACTTTTCGACCACTATCGTTACCGCGCTGATGATGCCACTAGCTTAAGCGATAATCATGTTTCTGTTATTCATCAAGATAGCAAAGGCGAACTCTGGGTCGGCACTCAAAATGGACTTAATCGATTTAACCAGCAAACAAATCAATTTACTCGTTTTGAGCATTCATCACTATCTGACAGCAGTATTAGTCAAAATGACATAAATGCCTTATACACAACACAAGATGGTTCACTTTGGGTTGGTACCCTTGGTGGGCTGAATAAGTTTGAGTTTGAGACACAAAGTTTTACCCGCTACCAACGTGAGCAGGGGAATGCGAATAGTTTAAGTCATAATTCGGTTAATGCTATCGTTCAAGACGCCCAAGGTATTTTGTGGCTTGCTACTAGCGGGGGTCTCAATAAATTTAATCCAAAAACCAACAATTTTAAACACTACCGAGTTAAAGAGGGAATGCTCAGTGATAGAGTTTTTGCTGCTTTGATTGATGAAAACGGCAAACTTTGGATAGGAGAGAATGGTATCTCTCGCTTTGATCCAGACACAGAAGTCTTCAAGAACCACATCGGCGAAGAAGCCGGTTGTGTAGGCGTTAATCAGGGCGCATTTTTTAAAGCGAAAGATGGAAAAATGTTTTTTGGAACCAACCCCCACGGTTATTGTGCTTTTTACCCAAAAATTGCGACTCAAGAAAGTATCGCGCCTAACATCGTTTTAACCGATTTTCGTTTGCTTAATAAAAGCGTACCTATCACGGATAAAAACACTCTATCACCTTTGGCTAAAGTGCTCGACCAAACCGAATCAATCACTCTTAACTATAGCGATAATGTATTATCTTTCGAATTTTCAGCTTTGCATTATACGGCACCAAAAGAAAATAAATTCCGCTATAAATTAGAAAATTTTAATTCGAACTGGATTGCAACCGCTTCAGATAACAGACATGCAACCTATACCAACTTGTCTCCTGGAGAGTACATCTTTCGAGTGATCGCGAGTAATAATAAAGGTGTGTGGAATACGCAAGGGCGTTCTATCAAGCTCACGATTTTACCACCACCGTGGCTAACTTGGTGGGCCTATAGCCTATACATTTTATTTTTGGTGAGCGGGATAATATTATTTATTCGATCACAACGAAAGAAAGTGATCCATGCACGGTTTCTATTAAAACAAGAAARTGAACTTGTTCAACGACTAAAAAGATTAGACAAGCTCAAAGACAATATACTGACAAACACCTCACATGAATTAAGAACACCACTTAATGGTATTTTAGGAATTTCTGAGTCAATGTTACATGGAGTGGATGACGATTTATCTGAAGAGTCTAAAGGTAACCTGAAATTGATCGTTGATTGTAGCGTGCGATTATCTGATTTAATTAATGACATTTTGGATTTACATCAAGTAAAATCTGATGCTATTCAATTACACACCCAAGCAATCGATATTTTCTCCGCAGTTGACAAGACAATAGCCATGTCAAAACCACTCGCCAAAGATAAACAATTAGAATTGCTCAATCAGGTACCTTTAAATTTACCGCCTGTCGAAGCAGACGACGCGCGTTTACAACAAATATTATTTAACTTAATTGGCAATGCAATTAAATTTACACCATCTGGAAGTATTAAAGTGACAGCCGAATTAGATACTAGATTTGATGCGTCATTTATTAAAATAAACGTCATTGATAGTGGTATTGGTATACCGTCGAATAGACACACAGCAATATTTGAATCGTTTAGACAGCTCGATAGTTCTACAACTAGAGAGTATGAAGGTTTAGGATTAGGGTTATCCATTTCAAAAAAATTAATTGAACTACACGATGGCAGTATTGATGTTACATCTGAAATTAATCAAGGTGCTACTTTTACTTTTTCATTGCCGGTTAGTTTGAAAAATTTGAAGTAAAACAAATCCACTGTTGTTTACTTTCGCCTTTTAACTATGGATACCAAAAAAATAACAGCGGTTGATATAAGAAGCGCAAAGGAAATAATTATTACCATGCATTCAGAGCAGCTAACTCAATTTCGTAATCAATTAATAGATATTAGAAATGAACTAATTGGAACTCTGGCAACTACTACAAATGACATTAAGCCTGTAGCACTCGATCAAAATGCTGTTGGTCGCGTTTCTAGGGTAGATGCTATGCAGATGCAACAAATGGCTCTTGAGTCTTTTCGTCGTCGCGAACGTCAATTAATCAATGTGGAAAAAGCAATAAAGCGAACAGAGAAAAATAGTTTTGGTATTTGTATAGATTGTGACGAAGACATCAACGTTCGCCGTTTAGAAATTGATCCAACGGCTATTCGGTGTATAAAGTGCGCTGAAGAAATTGCCAAGTGACCTCATGAAATAAATGTAGTTAGTCGGTAGTTTGAATAGGAATAAACATT
>NVTT01000087.1 GCA_002401655.1 Gammaproteobacteria bacterium
GTACAGATTTGTTTTGGTGTTTTAAAACATCAAAGCGAGTACCGACCACAAATGAGTTAAATTATCATTTGAAATCGGTTTGGAGAGATGGTATCTACAGGTTATTCCATTATTTAAATATTTTTAAACAACGCAAAAACCACCATAAACCAAGTCATTCCTACAGCCATACTTTTGTCGGCCTCCACACCTACCGTCGCTTCCCGCCATTGATTGGCATTGCCAATATCATTTTTATAAAGGTCAAAAATTTCTTCCGCGTTTTTAGCTTCTTTTAAATCTTGTGCTATCCACTTATTTTGGAAAGCAAATTTAATAGCATCATCTTCTTTGGGAAATTGAGAATGAAGATCTCGAGCGAGAAGTTGTTTTACATAGCCTGTAAATGCCGTGTCTAAAAGATTGAATGTCGAAGTGGACTCTGTAAAATTAACATTACTATCAGGTTGATTCTTGATGATTTCGCCTTCAAACGATGATAATTTATCAGAATATTTATTTTCCATATCCGAAATGATTTTTAAATCACTAGCAGATAGCTGGCTAACATCGCCTTGAAGTTGGTTGAGTTTTATGGCTAGCTCAGAAAAGATAGATTTATCGTCTTCTGATAATTGACTCATCATCTGGTTAATCAGGGTTTTCATACTTTTTTTCCTAGAAAATATTAATGCAATTATTTTTTATGGCTTTTTCTGCACTTTTCTAGGTTTAGCGTGGCGGCTCTRCTTTTAATCCCTTATCAGCAAATTCCTGTAAATCTAATCCAAATGCAGTATTTTCAAAAGCTCTTATTATTTTATAAGGTTTTGAGACAGCATCCAATGCCATTTTTGATAAATCGACAATTTTTTCTTTACGGCTTTGTTTATATTCATCCAAAACCAACAAAACCTTAGGTTTTAGCTTAGCTGTTGGATTGGATGATACAACAATGCCGACTTCACCATTTTCCATTTCAACAATCGAACCAGGTGGATATATCCCTCTCCACTCAATGAATTTCATCACTAATCGTTCATCATAATGAGTTTTTTTTCCAGCCATCAAAACTTTGTATGCATCAACAACTGACATGGACTTTCGATAAACCTGCGGAGTGGTTAGTGATTCAAAAACATCAACAATGGTAACTAGTCTGACATTATCGGAGATACTTACTTCTTTTAACCCTCGGGGATAGCCCTGACCTCCTAACCTTTCATGATGATTAGTGGCAATATCAATACAACTAGATGTTAATCCATCTTTACCTTGCAACAACTGAAATCCATATTGTGGATGTTTACACATTTCTTTCATTTCATATTGACTAAGCTTGCTCTTCTTTTTTAGTAATTTATCATCAATTTTGACTTGTCCAATATCATGTAACAGTGCTCCCATACCTAAATCTTCGAGTTTAGGAACGCCAAATCCTAAAAATCGACCAAATGCAATCGTCAATAAACTCACATTTAATGAATGCTCCGCCCTTGAATCATCTTTACTCTTTAACAAAGTCATCATTAACATCGCATCTTCATTCGCTAAAATTTGTTTAACATTTTCTTTAACCACATTGCGCACACCATGGAGATCAAAATCTTCTCCTAACATGATTCTATCCATAACGCCTTTCATCAAATGGGATTGTTTTCGATATTGATTAGCGACAGGTTTAAATTGATTTTGCAAAAACTTGGATGCCCTCCCATCTACATCGGTATTTTTCTTGAGATAGGTTTTTGAACGGGTTGTTGCTACTCGGTAAGCTTTGAACTGGTCGTCGCTTTTAAAATCAATATAAACATAGCGACACTGATTTTGTACTGTTTCTATATCTTCAGGGCTTTCCAAAATAAAGCCTTGTAATAGGAAACTGGATTCACTCCAATCCTTATCAAGCTCACAGACAAACATCCCAATTTGCAGATCGCCTGAAAACACTTTGATTTTTTTGAGATGTTGAAAAGACATAAAGCTTTAAGTCATCCTTAATTTTATCTATTTATCTTGAAACAAACGTTTTGAAGCATTTAAACATTGATAGTAATTCTACCTTTACCTGTTTAGCTTTAGATTCATTATAGGTCAGTCCCAACTCATCCATATAAGTCGCTTGAGATAGTTCTAATTGTAATGAGTGAATTCCATTTTGTGGGTCGCCATATTGCCTAGTGAGATAACCGCCTTTGAAACGACCATTAATCACTTTGCTGTATTCTTTAGGCTCCCAGTCCTCTATTAATTTTGTTAATTGCTCACTACAGCTTAACTGATTATAGTTGCCAAAATTAAAATCTGTTAATTTTCCATCAAAAAAGCGAGGGACTTCTGATTTTATTGAATGAGCCTCAAATAATAGCGCCATTCCATGCTGTTTTTTCATCAATTCTAAGCATTTTTCTACTTCAGAGTGATAGGGTTGCCAATAATTGTGCACGCGCTGTTGAATTTCTTTTTCAGAAGGCCCTTGCCGTTTATAAATTGCTTTTTTGCTGAACGTGGTAGTAGGACATAGTTCGGTGGTATCTTGTCCAGGATAAAGCGATAAATCATCCTTAGGTCTATTTAAATCAACCACATAACGGCTATATCGGGGATTTATGATCCAAGCACCTTCGGTAACCGCAAAATCATATAGCTTGTCGAGATACCAATCCGTATCGACAAGCTTTAAAGCTTCGTTAGTCATATTTTTGGCAATAGTTTCGGGTATTTCGATGCCATTATGGGGCATCGAAATTAGTATCGGAATACTACCCTTGGTTAAATGATAGGATTTTTCGGACATAAAAGGTGAGAACTATATTATTGTGGATTTAAACAATATTACGGTGATTAGCGCCAGTTTAAAAGATATAATGTTAACTAAGAAATAATGATTAACATTGAGAAAAAAAATGTCGAGCAATAATCCAAGAATAGACCAATCTCGTCTAATTAAAGCGCCTAGAGGAACTAAGCTCAGTGCTAAATCGTGGCTAACCGAAGCGCCACTTCGCATGTTAATGAATAATTTAGATCCTGAAGTCGCTGAAAATCCTACGGCTTTGGTGGTATATGGCGGAATTGGTCGCGCAGCAAGAGATTGGCCAAGTTATGACAAAATAGTAGAAACATTAAAACAGCTAGAAGATGATGAAACGCTTTTAGTGCAATCTGGCAAACCTGTTGGTGTTTTTAAAACGCACGCAGATGCTCCTCGCGTATTGATTGCCAATTCAAATTTAGTTCCCCACTGGGCAAACTGGGAGCATTTCAACGAACTCGATAAAAAAGGCTTAATGATGTATGGCCAAATGACCGCAGGGTCTTGGATATACATTGGTAGCCAAGGGATAGTTCAAGGCACCTATGAAACCTTTGTAGAAGCGGGTCGTCAACACTTTAACGGAGAAACTAAAGGTAAATGGATCTTAACCGGAGGGCTTGGCGGTATGGGAGGCGCACAACCGTTAGCTGCTGCAATGGCGGGCTATTGTATGATTGCCGTTGAATGTGATGAAACAAGGATTGACGTAAGAATAGACACTCGCTATTTAGACAAAAAAGCCACCAGTATTGATGAAGCGTTAGAGTTATTAAATGAAGCGCTTAAAGCTGGTGAAGCAATCTCGATAGGTTTACTAGGCAACGCGGCTGAAATATTCCCCGAGTTATATAAACGCGGTGTACGTCCGGATATGGTAACCGATCAAACCTCCGCCCATGATCCTATTAATGGTTATTTGCCAATCGGTTGGAGCGTGGAAGAGTGGCGTAAAGAGATTATCAATAATCCTGATAGAGTCGCGACAGAAGCCAGAAAATCAATGGCTATACAAGTTMAAGCGATGCTAGATTTTCAYCATGATGGTATAGCCACCGTTGATTAYGGCAATAATATTCGTCAAGAAGCCTATAACGTTGGTGTTGARAATGCMTTTGATTTYCCRGGATTTGTACCSGCKTATATTCGWSCATTATTTTGTCGGGGSGTGGGACCATTTCGATGGGTGGCRTTATCGGGCGATCCAGAAGATATATATAAAACRGATGCCAAAGTAAAAGAAATTATTKCGGATGACAAGCATCTRCATAACTGGTTAGAYATGGCAAGAGAGCGYATTAGTTTTCAGGGTTTGCCCGCCAGAATATGTTGGGTTGGTTTAGGATTGAGACATAAAYTAGGATTAGCSTTTAATGAAATGGTAAGAAATGGCGAATTRAAAGCGCCRRTTGTYATCGGCMGAGAYCATYTGGATTCAGGCTCAGTGGCTAGTCCMAAYAGAGAAACWGAAAGTATGCAAGATGGMTCSGAYGCAGTTTCYGATTGGCCRTTATTAAATGCCATGCTAAATGTYGCCAGYGGAGCMACATGGGTTTCTTTGCATCATGGTGGCGGAGTKGGAATGGGWTATTCWCAGCAYTCRGGTATTGTTATYTGTTGCGATGGAAGTAAAGAAGCCGATGCAAGAATTGAAAGAGTGCTTTGGAATGACCCTGCAACGGGCGTAATGCGTCATGCAGATGCCGGTTATGAAATTGCTAAAAAATGTGCCAAAGAAAACGAACTTAATTTACCAATGATATAACTTACAAAAGATTTTCACCACAGAGGCACAGAGATCACAGGAAAAAAAACAAGTCACAAACTTCGTTTTAGATTTTATAAAGACTGTCTACACTCTGTTCTCTGTATCTGTGCCTCTGTGCCTCTGTGGTAGATTATCTTTTTTTTAATATTTAGTCTGAGAAAAAATATGTCAAAAATATTTATAATTAAACCTGGTCAGCTTAGTCTTAAAGATTGCCGTGAAATTTTTGAAAACGAAGTGAAATTGGAACTTGATCCAAGTTGCTTTGATTTGGTTAATCGCGCCGCCCAAACAGTTCAGCAAGTAATTGATGATAAACGAACTGTTTATGGGATCAATACTGGTTTCGGTTTGCTCGCTTCAACGAGTATCCCCGATGACAAACTGCAATTATTACAAGAAAGTTTGGTTTTATCTCACGCAGCCGGTATTGGTAAAGCGATCAATAAAAATATTGTCCGGCTGATTGTTGCGTTAAAAGTCAGTAGTCTTTCCCAGGGATTCTCTGGAATTCGACTATCAACTATTCACTATTTATTAGATTTAATAAATCAAGGTATTTATCCAGTAATACCTGAGAAAGGTTCTGTTGGAGCTTCTGGCGATCTCGCTCCTCTTGCTCATATGAGCTGCATGCTTTTAGGTGTCGGTGATGTGTTTTTTAAAGGACAAAAGGTTTCAGCAGAATCAGCGTTAAAATCATTGAATAAAAAGCCTCTTGAGTTAGCCGCTAAAGAAGGTTTGGCTTTATTAAACGGTACTCAAGTTTCAACCGCTATAGCTTTAGCTGGATTATTTAAAGCTGAAAATTGTTTTGCTGCTGCAATCGTTTCCGGTTCCTTATCTGTTGATGCTGCTAAAGGTAGCATCTCACCATTTGATGGAAGAATTCATCAAGCCCGAGGCCATGCCGGTCAAATTGTAACGGCAAAAAATTATTTATATATGCTAGTGGGCAGTGAGATTTTAGAATCACACCATGATTGCGATAAAGTTCAAGATCCTTATTCATTGCGTTGTCAGCCTCAAGTAATGGGGGCGGTGTTAGATCAAATAAGATTTCAAGCGAGCGTTCTACTCACTGAAGTCAATGCGGTCTCAGACAACCCATTAGTGTTTTGTGATTCTTTGGATGGTGATGAGAAATTTAAAGGCGATATAATCTCTGGCGGAAACTTTCACGCTGAACCAATTGCCTTAGCTGCTGACTCCTTAGCGATTGCAACTTGTGAAATTGGCGCTATTAGCGAACGGCGTATTGCCTTGCTTTTAGACAGACATTTAAGTGCCCTTCCTCCATTTTTAGTTAATGATAGCGGTGTTAACTCTGGGTTTATGATTGCTCAGGTTACTGCGGCCGCACTCGCTAGTGAAAATRAGACACTCGCCCATCCTGCATCGGTCGATAGTTTACCAACCTCAGCAAACCAAGAAGATCACGTTAGCATGGCGACCTTTGCAGCTAGAAAATTTGTTGATATTGTCGATAATGTAGCAGGCGTTGTAGCTGTAGAACATTTATGTGCGGCTCAAGGGGTTGAATTACGAGCACCACTTAAACCATCAGAAAAATGTAGAGATGCAATAGCTTTAATTAGAACATGTGCTGATTTTTACGAAAAAGATCGGTATATGGCTAGCGATATCGAATCGATAAAGGCATTAATCTTAGATGGAAAGTTTAATCGATTTGCTAAAGTTTTAGAACTTCCGTCGCTTTAAATTATCATTTATGAAAAATAAATTTGTCATACTGATTACCGCCTCAGCGCAAAACAGTCAATCACATTTAAYMGCHATTAAATWTATTAAYRGGTTAATTGAMCGTGATGAATCRATCAGYTGCATYTTYTTTTATCARGATGCKRTTKMYGTTGCAAATACATTTAACCAACCACCATCGGATGAACCYGAATTAMTAAAWKMTTGGAAARAMYTKRCAAAMAMWTCAAAAYTWGAACTGATGASWTGYGTCGCKGCKAGTTTYAGACGWGGYGTAATAGATAAAGACGAAGCRAMCAATCGARARATTGAYAGYGCCAATTTRTCMGAGCATTTTAGCATTGCTGGYTTGGGTCAATTRAGTGCWGCGCTATCRGATCCAAAKGCRAAATTGGTGCATTTCAAATGASCSCMKGCAAAACATCTAACTTTAATCCRATRATTAATATTGTRATTMAMCAAACMGCRYTGACCAACGCTAGTTTTAAAGAAWCGATTGAYTTAGCWCTAGTCTGYGCRGCCTTTGATCAAAAAGTGAATTTAATATTTGKTGATAATGGTGTCTATAAYYTAATGACAAAACAAAATTATCAKYCAWTAGGCGATAAAAAYCATTTRGATATTYTAAAWGGGCTAGAGTTTTATGATATTGARAATATTTATGTAGARSAAGAATCSTTAGAGAWCAGAAARATAAGCAAAAACAAACTAATTGAAAGYTGTRAARYTCTMTCGAYAAATGAAATMAAAAKGCTTCATGAAAAATCAAATCAAGTWGTGAGTCTCTAATGTCTGAAACTAATTTAAAACCGACATTACATTTAATTCAAAAAAACCTATCGAGTTCAGAGTTTGATCTTCAAATAAACCGCATGACAACCAATAGCGATCAGTTGGTTTTTATGGGTGACTGTGTTTTTGATCTAACGGTTTTAAATCAATCTATTAATCATTTAGAAAATTTGACAATTTATGCTATTGATTCAGATCTCAAAGCTCGAGCTTTAACTGAACATTTAAGTCAACAGATTATCATTATCGATTTTGAACAATTTGTATCACTAACTATCGATGCAAATAAAGTCATCAGTTGGTAATACGACTTTGCAATCCCTTCCCTTACATATCAAAACAGATAAAAATGGTTATTTATTAGATTCTAGTCAATGGGATGTAGAAATTGCCAAAATCATTGCCGAATTGGAAACAATCGATATGACCAACGATCATTGGGAAGTGGTTGATTATGTTAGACAATTTTATAACGAATTTCAAAAAAGTCCCTCCATACGACCCCTCGTCAAATACCTCGCTAAGTCTTTAGGCAAGGAAAAAGGCAATAGTCTATACTTACAAATATTGTTTCCAGAAGGACCTGCTAAACAAGCCACCAAAATTGCTGGTTTACCGAAACCCGCTCGATGTATTTAATTTCTAAGTAACTTTGTGTAATGAACAGGGTCATAAAGGTGAGATTAATTAAAATTTGAACTGTGTCACATAATTCAGCTAATGTTCAGATTGATTAAGTTATATTCATCTCCACTAACAACTTATTACATTTAACCGATAGTCAGCTTATAATTATCTTTGTTAAACTGCGCTTTTGTTAAACTAGCTTTTTAATAAAATAGCAAACTATCAACTGCAAAATCGTTTTTGGAAACTCATTAAAATGGACAACATAATGAAAACCTCTTTCATAAAGCTCATCGCTTTAATCACTTTACTTAGTTTTTCTTTCTATTCCAACGCTCAAACTGCAAGCGCTGATAATATTAACCCTAGTATTTATTTAAGCGGTGTTGCAAATCAATTACTTGCGGAAGTAAAAAAGAACCAAAAAGAATTGATTTCTAATACTAAATTAGCTGAAACACTAGTTCGTAATAATCTTCTACCAGCAATCGATTCAGAAGGCTTTGCAAAAAGAACAATAGGTTCAAAGAACTGGAAATCAGCTACACCAGAGCAACAAAAGCGTTTTGTAAAAGCCTTTATTGATTTAGTGATTAACTCCTATGCGAAAGGTCTATCATTATATAAAGGACAAACTTTTAAGTTTAGTGAACCTCGTATGTCAAAAAGTGGAAATTCTGCTCAAGTAAGAAGTTCAATGGAACAATCTGGAAGTACACCAATTGTTATTGATTATAAATTGTCAAATAAGACCGGTAGCTGGAAAATTTATGATTTAACTGTAGAAGGCATTAGCATGCTCAAAAGCTATAAAAGCCAATTTAGACCGAGCTTAGCAAAATTAGGAATGGAAAAATTTATTCTCGACTTAGAATCTAAAACTTAAAAAATTCAATCATTCAAACTAAAATGGGGAGACTTTTGTCTCCCCATTTTTTTGACTAATATTTCAGATTTAATTTAGTCTACCCAATCACATCCATTTTCATATAAGGTTTTAATGCGTCAGGAACTCGAATCTTTCCCTCTTTAGTTTGGTAGTTTTCGAGAATTGCAACTAATGTTCTGCCAACCGCCAAACCTGATCCATTCAAAGTATGGACTAACTCAGGCTTACCTGTTTCTGGATTTCTCCAACGCGCTTTCATTCTTCTGGCTTGGAAATCCCCCATATTGCTACAAGAAGAAATTTCTCGATAAGTATTTTGTGCTGGTAACCACACTTCTATATCGTAGGTTTTTGTCGCGCCAAAACCGATATCGCCAGTGCATAAAATAACCGTTCGATGCGGTAACTCTAATAATTGCAGAATTTTTTCCGCATGACCTGTTAGCTCATCTAATGCCTCAAATGAAGTTTCTGGCTTAACAATTTGTACTAATTCTACTTTTTCAAATTGATGTTGGCGAATAAGACCTTTCACATCTTTACCATAAGATCCTGCTTCACTTCTAAAACAAGGTGTGTGAGCGGTTAATTTGATTGGCAAATCTTTAGCATCGACAATTTCATCTCTCACAGTGTTAGTTAAAGGCACTTCAGCGGTTGGAATCAAATAAAGAGGCTTGCCATCCTGAGTCGTACCTTGAACACTAAATAAATCTTCGCCAAATTTTGGCAACTGTGATGTTCCAAAGAGTGATTCTGGATTCACTAAATAAGGCACATAAGTTTCTTGATAACCGTGTTCTTCAGTATGCGTATCTAGCATTAACTGAATCAAAGAACGATGCATTTTTGCAATACCCGCTTTCATCACCACAAAACGAGAACCGCTTAATTTAGCCGAGGTTGCAAAATCAATTCCGCCTAATCTTTCACCTAATTCGGTGTGATCTAATGGTTCAAAATCAAACTGAGGTACTTCACCCCATTTTCGGATTTCAATATTGTCATCTTCACTTTTTCCGTTAGGCACTTCATCGCAAATTAAATTAGGTAATCCCGCAAACAAATCATCTAATTGAGTTTGAATTACATCAAAACTGGTTTTAGCTTCATCTAGTGATTTTCCTAAATTCGCGACTTCATCAAGTAATGGCTGAGCATCTTCGCCTTTTGCCTTAGCTTGACCGATAGATTTTGATTTAACTTTACGCTCATTTTGTAATTCTTGCGTTTTAATYTGAAGAGAYTTTCTCTGYTCTTCAAGCGCTAAATAATGCGCTTTATCAAACGCAAAGCCTCGACGCGATAAGTTTTCAACAACGCTGTCTAAGTCATTTCTGAATAATTTGGGATCGATCATAGGTTATAAGTCGCTATTTAAAAAAGTGTTGATGAGTGAAACATCATGTAAAAAGTCATGAAACRGCGTGTATTCTAGCACCAAGATASGCRCCAACAAACACGAAAATAAGGCATAGGAAACAATTTATAAAGATATTGAGGGCAAATCTAAAAAAATGTTGTTCTTGGAACAATAAAAAGCTATCTAAGGCAAATGCAGAGAATGTCGTAAAAGCGCCTAAAAAACCAACCAAGAAAAACAGCAACCGCCCCTGACWCCATGAATTACCGCTAGAATCAAGCCAAACATAAACTAAACCAGAAAAAAAACACCCTAATACATTCACAAAAAGAGTGGGATAGGGAAATTCAGTGCCAGTAATACTGGGTAAATACTCTCGTACCCAAAACCGCGCACTCGCACCTAATGCGCCACCTAAAGCGACGATTAATGTGGGTAATAATTTTACTAAAATAGATTCCAAGGTGATTTCTCAATAGACCTAAAAAAATAAGTCAAAAACATTCTACCACAGAGGCACAGAGGACACAGAGTTGAGAACGATACTAACAACACGGCAATATCAATTCTTTACCCTCGGTGCTCTCTGTGCTCTCTGTGCTCTCTGTGCTCTCTGTGCTCTCTGTGGTAAATATGTTTTTACTTTTTATCTCTTAAATATGCCATTTTTTCTTTAATTTGCTTTTCTAATCCACGTTCAACAGGTTGATAATAACGCTCTTCCTTTTTGTTTTCAGGAAAATACTTTTGTCCAACCGAAAAAGCATCAGGTTCGTCGTGATCATAACGATAGGCYTTWCCAAAATCGAGWRATTTCATTAATTTRGTCGGCGCATTTCTTAAATGGATCGGAACCTCATAACTCGGATCCGATTTAACATCGGCTAAACAAGCATTATAAGCCTTATAGACGGCGTTACTCTTAGGTGCTACCGCAATATATGTAATTGCCTGAGCGATCGCAAGTTCACCTTCTGGACTGCCTAATCTTTGCTGTACATCCCATGCGTTTGTCGCTACTTGTAAAGCTCTAGGATCGGCATTACCAACCTCTTCACTTGCCATTCTAACAACACGCCTTGCAATATAAAGCGCATCACAACCAGCATCTATCATGCGACAAAACCAATAAAGTGCACCATCGGGATTAGAGCCTCTGACTGATTTGTGCAAAGCTGATATTTGATCGTAAAAAATATCACCACCCTGATCAAAGCGTTTCGAGTTTTCACCGATTAACGATTTTATTAATGTTTCACTAATCTGCATTTCACCAGAATCATCAACCGTTGATAAATCAACTGCCATTTCCAATAAATTTAATAATCGACGCGCATCACCATCGACCACTTGGGTCAAAATATTGATGCTATTTTCATTGATGGATATTTTAAAATCACCGTAACCAAATTTCTTATCCGTTATCGCTCGATCTAATACCTTCTCTAAATCGGAAGCCGTAAGTGATTTTAGTACATAGGTTTTAGCACGAGACAATAATGCATTATTAACTTCAAATGATGGATTTTCTGTTGTGGCTCCAATAAAAATAAAGGTTCCATCTTCTACATAGGGTAAAAAAGCATCCTGCTGAGCCTTATTGAACCGATGTACTTCATCAACAAACAATAATGTTTGAATGCCTTGTTGCTTTTTAAATTGGGCTTGTTCAACCGCAGCTCGAATATCCTTAACGCTACCTAAAACCGCAGATATT
>NVTT01000088.1 GCA_002401655.1 Gammaproteobacteria bacterium
GGGCCCAAACTCACTCAATTCCTGTGATAGAATAATAGCTTATTACTCTATCTGGAGAGATACAAGGGTGGGCAATTTTTTCTGCCCACCGTTTCATGATTCACATTTTAAGCAATGGTGGGCACATAAAACCGTGCACACCCTACAAAAATAATGCTAGCTCCTTGCACTAAGCAACCTATTTAGCGGATAATTTCCATCTCATCGATTAGGTTGGTCGCGCCATCGACGTGTTCCATCACCCATAAAATATAGCGTGAATCAACACTGATAGAGCGGTTTAACTGCTTATCATAATCCCAGTCACCAATAATACTTTCGTAAACACCATCAAAAACTAAACCAACAAATTCWGCTCTTGCATTTARTGTAGGAGAMCCAGAATTACCACCKGTAATATCAAGCGTSCCTAAAAARTTAACAGGAACAGAACCYAAATCACTTTTTAGATATTTSCCATAATCTTTTTTAGCAATTAAATCGAGTTGCTTTTGTGGTGAGTCAAAGGGATCTGCACCAGTATGTTTTGCAACAATGCCCTCAAGAGTAGTAAAAGGCGTTGCCGTAATACCATCTTTTGGTGAATAACCTTTTACGTTGCCGTAGGTGATTCGTAAAGTGCTATTTGCATCAGCATAAATAGGATTATTTTTTGCTTTATTATAAGCGATTATAGCTTCCATATATTTAGGTCTAACCGCATTTAAGTTACCAGATAAATCTTTTGACTCATCCTCTAACTGTTTTCTTGCTTGGTARGTGGCTACYGCRTACTGRATAAAYGGATCATCACTTGCTTCAAATTCTTTAACTGATTTATCCATCCACTCTAAACGAATAGCTTCTGTGCCAAGCTTTGTTTTTGCATACATTTTATTTAATTGTTTATCTAAGCGATTTTCACTAAAGCCATCATCTAGCTTAAAGAAAGCGTCTAGATCAGATACATGTTCATCCATKGGTAGCTGAGCATAGCGTGTTAATAARTTCATCAAAATYGCTTGATCAACKTTAGCGTCAAATCGACGATCAATTCGCTTCATACTTTGCTTAAATCGTTTTAAATCCCGCTCTTGATAACCTGACTCACGTTCTATATCGGGCTTTTGATTTTCAAGCGCTAAACGATACAAACGAGATGCAGARCTCATCATGCTAGAAATACCGGCATAACTTAAAATAGTGTCTCGCTTAAATGAGTGGTGAGATTGTTTAACAAGCTTATCTAACTCTWTTATTGCACTATYATATTTTTTCTTTCTTGAACTGCTTTTATTAATCCATGTCCGTAATGATTTTTCTATTTGATCTTTACGTTGTTGAGTAGTCCCTTTGTTATAGCTCTCCATCATACTACCGCGATTTTTTTCGTAATTAGCAAGCCCTGCAATTAAACTTTCATATTTAATGCGTGTGTCACTACCTTCGTCTGAGTTTGATTTAATACTTTCAATAATTGATCCCATTAATTCTTTAGTTAACTTATAGTTTTCAGTGAARGTGTTTTTAACTTCAGTTGATGTTCTATAACGGCTTGTTCTTCCTGGATAGCCAATCACCATAATRTAGTCRYCTTCCTCAACACCTTTTGCATTCACTTTTAAAAAATGCTTTGGCTCATAAGGGACATTATCGACACTAAAATCWGCAGGTTGGCCGTCTTTATTCACATAGGCYCTATAAAAACCATAGTCTCCGGTATGACGTGGCCACATCCAGTTATCAATATCACCACCAAATTTACCGATACTAGTTGCTGGCGCATGTACTAAACGCACATCTCTAATCATTAACTGTTTAAAAAGAAAATACTCTAAACCGCCATGAAAATTAACAACACGACATCGATATTGATCATCCTTTTCACACTCTGCAACTAAGCGCTTACTATTATCATCAACAGACTGAAAACGTTCCGCGCCACTCATATCATCCTTTAGATCACCCTTTATTTGACGAGTCACCTCTTTAATGTCTTCAGTCACATATATTCTAGAGCCAGGAGTTGCAGGTAGTTCATCTTTAAAAGACTTTGCTAAAAAGCCGTTTTTTAATAAGTTGTTTTCTTCCGTTGAATTATATTGAACCGAACCATAAACACAGTGATGGTTGGTAGCAACTAAACCTTTAGGCGATACAAATGAAGCAGTACAACCACCAAGGCTGACAATAGCGCCCATTGGAAACCCGGTTAAATCGGTTAAATCTTCAGGGTTTAGCTCCAATCCTGCTGCTTTTAATTCTTTTGTAATACTGGGTAATTGATGTGGTTGCCACATGCCTTCATTTGCAACTGCAAAGTTTGAGACTATAAGCCCGATAATTATTGTAAAACTTGTACAGCGTCTAATTTGTTTTTTTATCATATTAACCCTTAATTTTATATTGGTTGTCTAAATACAACGATTGAGAGAATGTACAGCTAGTCAAATATAAAGAGTTTAGACAGGCTTATATTTATGTTGAAAAAAATTCTTTACGGCTCTTTTGAATTTCAAGTGGACTCACACTGGAACAAAAGCAAGCAATTAGCTTGAAAACCAACGCTTAGGAGCTTGTCCGAACCTTACTATCTAGTGCCGAAGAAAGCATTTTTGCGGTCACATCCACAATCGGAATAACCTTATCATATTGCATTCGGGTTGGGCCAACAACCGCTAAAACGCCAACTGGTTTACCATCTTGTTTGTACGGAGCGGTCACTAAGCTGCAACCGGCCAAGCCTTGACTACCAGATTCTTCGCCGATAAAAATCTTTACACCATCGGCAGCTAGCGAACGGTCGAGTAAACTCATAATTTGTTGCTTTTGTTTAAATGCTGAAAATATTTGTTCAATATTGTCTAACTGCCCATGAGATGCCATTGAAACTAGGTTTGTTTGACCTGATAAGTGAAAGCCATCTTCATTTTGCTGAGTTAATTCTTGCGATGATTGAAATCCTTTTTCAGCAAACTCTATGGCATTCTGCAATAAGGAATCGAGTTGCTGTTTTTCTTTTAACATTTCACCAAACAACTCTTTCCTTGCCGAATTAATATCTCTACCAGCCAATTGTCTATTCAAATAATTAGCCATTTGTTCGATTTCACTTCGTTCATAGTTTCTATCCACTTGGATCACACGATTTTGAATTTCATCATTCTCTAAGACCATCACTACTAGTAATCGATGATCAGAAAGTGGAACAAAATCGATGTGTTGAAGTTTTTTTACCGGCGTACTAGGGATCTGCACTAAGCTTGCCATACGAGTCAAATCAGATAGCAAATTTGAAGCGGTTCCAACAAGAGAACGTGTATCTAAATTAGGGTTAAGATTACTACGTACATGGTTTATCAAAGCTGATTTAGGTGAACGTACTTGGATGATTTTATCAACAAATATGCGTAAACCTTGTGTGGTAGGAATTCGACCTGCAGAAGTATGGGGTGAAAGTAATAGACCTTGTCTTTCTAAGTCGGCCATGATATTTCTCACGGTCGCAGGACTCACGGAAAGATGAGAAGACTGTAGTAAAGCCTTTGATCCTATTGGCGTTCCTTGCTTTACATAGGACTCGATCAATGACTTCATTAATATTAAATCGCGTTCTTTCATTTACAACTCTATTAAAATTTAAAAGATATTTGCTAATTAGTTGATTATCAACGAAAATAATTAGACTTAGCTATATTGAGATAGATTAGACTTTGCTATATTGGGATAAAAACGCCTAATTGCAATGGTAAGGCTCAATGGCCGGACTCAACAATTTGACTAAACAGAAAGACTCAACGGTAAGACTATGCCACATTCAAAATCATTTAATAAAATTGGTCTATCTGGCAAACCTGGCAGTAAGGCCGCGCAAGAATCGATTGATAGCTTAATAAGCATTATTAGAGCGCTTGGTTTAGAAATATTTATGCCTCATTCAGACACAATTTCTTTTCCAACCGCGACATCCAATGATAAAGTAACACAAATTCCATTTGAAGAATTAGGCGCCAAATGCGATCTGGTGATAGTGGTAGGCGGTGATGGAAGTATGTTAAAAACCGCTCGGGACTTAATTGATAGTCAAGTACCACTATTAGGAATTAACCGAGGTCATTTAGGTTTTTTAACGGATATTAGACCGACCGAAGTTGAAACTAGAGTACCGCCTATTTTAGAAGGCAAGTACAGTTTAGAAAATCGATTTTTATTACATGCCGAGGTGTTCCGCAATGACATATTGATTGGTAGCTCGTCTGCCGTTAATGATATCGTATTATATCCTGGTGAAATTGCTAGGATGATTCAGTTTGAGTTATATATGGATCGGCAATTTGTTTATAGCCAGCGCTCGGACGGGTTAATTGTTTCGACGCCTACAGGATCAACGGCTTACTCTTTGTCAGGTGGAGGACCTATTCTCGACCCACAAACCGATACCATTGTTCTGGTACCCATGTGTCCACACACTCTGACCAGTCGTCCTATTGCGGTCAATAAACATAAAGTAATCGACATAGTCATTTCAGAAACTAATCCGCATAATCCAAAACTAAGTTGTGATGGTCAAGTGATTATTGATCTAGCTCCAGGCGATAGAATTAGGATAAAACAATATCCCATTCAAATGCGATTAGTTCATCCGTTGGATTATGATTATTTTGAAGTTTTAAGAACTAAGTTAGGTTGGGGACAAAAGTTATAGTTTTGAATTCAAAAAAGCTAAATTCAAGAGCTCTAAACTTAACTTAGTACAAAGAATCAATTTCTTCTTGCTCATCTTCTTCTGCTTCAGACTCTATTAAATCAAAGATGTTTTCATCATTTATTTCTGAATATTCAGTAGGTACATTTTCAACTCTAAATATTTCAAAATCTGAAGACTTGGTTGAAGCGCTGGCGAGTTTGCCATTTTCTAGATCGATTCTAACGTCAATTAGCCCATCTGGACGAGGTAAATGAATTTCAGGCATGCCGTTAAGAGCTTTTTCCATAAATTTCGCCCAAACTGGCAGTGCTGCCCGCCCGCCGAACTCACTTTTCCCTAGTTTTTTAGCATGATCAACAAAGCCTACCCAAGCTGAAGCAACGTAACGTGAATTATATCCGGTAAACCAAGCATCTTTATTTTCGTTTGTGGTTCCGGTTTTTCCAGCCAAATCATGCCGTTTAAGCAACGGGCTTTTGATTCGGGTAAGGGGAGTCCAGGCGGTACCTTTATGAATAACATCTTTTAACATACTATTTAAAATATATAAATTTCTCTCATCAATGACTCTTTTTGCTATTTTATCTTCGGCTAATTGTAAAGTTAGTTCTTCAAATAACAAATCGGAATTTTCATCTAATGATTCAGGGCTAGTTGCATCGAATTTAGTTCCTTCTGGATCGGTTTCAACTATTTCTGTCATTGTCTCACTATCGTTAGACAACTCAGTTTCTAATTCAGCTAATAAATTTTCTTCTTCAGTATTTTGCCCTAGTGATTTTAGGCACTCTGCACAAACCGTTATTGGCTCTGCTTGAAACAGCACTTCCCCTTGACTATCTTCTATACGCTCAATAAACCAAGGCTCTACTCTATATCCGCCATTCGCTAAACTGGCGTAACCGCTGACAACTTCTAATGGAGTGAACGAAGCTGAGCCTAATGCCAAGGAMGGATATGGSCKCATRTGAGCACCMGGAAATCCAATWGAYTCAATATATTTTTTTGCATAATGAGGGCCAATTTTATTGATCAATCTAATCGCAACGGTGTTAACCGAACGCCGAAGAGCGACTCTTAAAGTAGTAGGGCCTCGATATTTACCGCTGTCATTTTCCGGTCGCCAAAAGTTACCAGCGGATATGTCAGTCTCAATAATAGGAGAGTCATTGATTAGTGAAGCGGCTGTAAAATTTTTGGCTAAAGCCGAAGAGTAAAGAAAGGGTTTAATATTAGAGCCGACTTGTCGTCTTGCTTGAGTCACCATATTGAATTGATCTTTTCTGAAGTCAAAACCGCCTGCTAACGCCTCGATAGCACCATTTTTAGGATTTAAGACAACGAATCCTCCACTCACATCGGGGATTTGCGATAGCTGATATATTTTTGTAGGTGTGGGAGCAGGTATCGATTCCGTTGTTTCTAATAAATTTTCATCATCTGAAGTGAGGGCTTGATCTAGAACTGTAATCACTGAATCTTGATTTATTTCTTCTTGGTGTTTATTTTGAGAGTCATTTACGGTTATTTCTAAAACCCTATCAGTTTCAAGTACTCGTATTACATCGCCGACTAAAATGATATCTTGCATGCTTTTTATTTTTCCAAAAGCGCGATAATTTTCATCAACATATTTTCTTGCCCACTTTGAGTCAGTAAAATTCAAATGTCCTTCCGATCCATCTGCTAGCACGACTTTTGCAAATTCATCTTTCACTTGAACCACAATTGCAGGAATCAAATTTCCTAATTGAGCAAAATCAGCGATCCATGTTTGAATCTCTTCTGAGGTTGTTTCAGCTGTAATTTCGTAGTGCTGTTCGATGGGGCGATAGCCGTGTCGGCGATCGTATTCCATTAAGCTTTCTTTCAGGGCATGTTGTGCATAACCTTGCAAAACGGGATCTAAACTGGTATAAATTTTTAAGCCATCACTATGAGCTGATTCGAGCCCGTATCGTTTAATAATCTCCATATGCACCATTTCGGCGACATAAGGCGCACTAACCGTTGTTTTAGCACCATGGCGGCGAGTTTTAATTGGCGCGTTATTGGCTTTCGTATATTGTTCATTATTGATATGCCCTTCTTTCAGCATTCGCCCTAAAACATGAGTTCTTCTGGTGCGAGCTTTGTCGGGATAACTTATCGGATTAAATACCGACTGACCTTTCGGGATCCCCGCTAACGTTGCCAGTTGTGCCAAACTTAGTTCTTTCAATTGTTTACCATAGTAAACTTCTGCGGCCGCGCCTAACCCCGCAGAGCGGTGACCAAAGGGTATTTTATTTAAAAAGATTTCTAAAATTTCGTCTTTGCTTAATTCAGCTTCTAACCGCCAGGCAACAAACATTTCTGTAAATTTACGAGAAAATCGTTTTTCTCGACTTAAAAAATAGTTTCTTGCCACAAGCATGGTGATTGTGCTCGCTCCTTGACTCTTCGTACCGGTAGCCGCTAGTTTAAATACTGCTCTCAGCACACCTTTTACGTCGACACCCGAGTGCTGATAAAAGCGTACATCCTCAGTTGAAAGCAAGGCATTGATGAAATCTTGAGGGACTTCATCTAAGGTAATCGGAATTCTTCTAATATCACCAAATTCATTAATCAATTGACCATCTTTTGAATAGATGCTCATCGGGGTTTGTAATCTGATCTGCCGAATACTTTCCACCTCCGGTAAATCGGGACCAACGGCTAAATATAGGCCGGTAAAGCCCATACCAAACAATATTGTGAACAGTGTCACGATATAAGCAAATTTAGGTGCCAGCTTTGTGATTCGTTTCATACCTAGAGTTCGGATAAGTTGCCATAGTGGTCATGAAGACAGAGTATAGCGGTATTTGTTCAAGGCTTTAAACTATAATTTATTTTAAGTCTCTGATTTGTGCGCAATTTCTCTAAGAAATTAATTGTGAATAAAATTACAGATTTTGTAATTTAGTCTAAAATTTAATCACTTATCTAGTTAATTGACTCGGAATGGTATCGGTACGGATCGCAAACTAGGTCAAAGAATTGGTTAAAAAGTGCTTAAAACATCGATAAAACAGCCTTTTAAAAATAAAAAAGGTAGAAATTTCTTATAGTTAGAGCTATTATTTAAAGTGAAACCAGAGTTATCAGCTGTAACTGGATAAAAAGATAGGAAAAATTGTAATTATGCTAGGAAATTTATTCGGCTCCAAAAAGACAGCTTTAGTCGGTATTGACATTAGTTCGACCGCTTGCAAACTGATTGAATTAGGCAAAGTGGGTTCAAGATACCGYGTAGAAAGTTATGCTGTRGAGCCTCTTCCTCAAGACGCCATGGCCGATCGGGATATCCGTGACCCTGAAGTTGTTGCTGAAGCATTAAAAAGAGTCATTAAACGATCCGGAACAAATGTCAAATTTGCCGCCGTTTCTGTTGCCGGCTCTTCCGTTATTACTAAGACCATACAAATGGACAAAGGTTTAAGTGAAGATGAAATGGAAAGTCAAATTGAAGTAGAAGCCGATCAATATATCCCCTACCCATTAGAAGAGGTTGCGTTAGATTTTCAAGTGATAGGCGAATCAGAAAAAGTACCGGATAAAGTTGATGTGTTATTGGCTGCCTCCCGTAGTGAAAATGTTTATAGCCGTGTTGATGCGTTAGAGTTGGCTGGGTTAACCGCTAAAGTGGTTGATGTAGAAGCTTATACGATTGAACGCGCCTTTCGATTATTAGCTAATCAATTGCCAGATCAAGGTGAAGGCCAGATTATTGCTGTGGCTGATATTGGTGCAACTAATACCAGTTTAAGCGTGTTAGAAGATTTTAATACTATCTATACCAGAGAGCAGACGTTTGGTGGTTCTCAATTAACGGAAGAAATTCAAAGACGATACGGGCTTTCTTTTGAAGAAGCCGGAATGGCAAAAAAACAAGGTGGCCTACCAGATGATTATGAGCCAGAAGTTTTAGAGCCATTTAAAGAAGCCATTATTCAGCAAATTAGTCGTTCTTTACAGTTCTTTTATGGTTCAAGTCAATATGGTGAAGTTGATCATATTGTTTTAGCTGGAGGTTGTTCTGTCATTGATGGTTTAGAAGAAATGATTGAAGAAAGACTAGGAACAACCGCATCTATCGCCAACCCATTCGCTGATATGTCTCTTTCGGCAAGAGTGAACGCGCAAGCATTAAGTTCGGATGCACCGTCTCTTGTCAATTGTTGTGGATTAGCGTTAAGGAGTTTTGACTAATGGCTAATATCAATCTCTTACCATGGCGAGAAGAAGAGCGAGCCGAAAGGCAACGCCAGTTTGTCAGTGTTTTGGGTTTAATCGCTTTTCTTGGCGCAGTTCTCATGTATTTAACTTTTAGCTATTTTGGAAATGAAATTGATAATCAACGTTCTCGAAATAGTTTTTTACAGACACAAATACGCAAACTCGATACAAAAATTAAAGAAATAACCACCTTGGAAAAAGAACGTAAAGAATTAGTCGATAGAATGGAGTTGATTCAAGATTTGCAAAAAAGTCGCCCACAAATTGTCCATCTATTTGATGAAATAGTGACTAAAATGCCAGAAGGCATGAATTTGAAATCAATTGTAAGAAAAGGGAACAAAGTTCTATTTACAGGGATTGCCGAGTCAGCACCAAGAATTTCAAACTTTATGCGCGAACTCGCAACATCTCAGTGGATTAAAAAACCTGATATCGAAGATCTCGCTGAGGAGAAAGATTCGGGCGCGGGTCGTAAGAGTTTTACTTTAAGTGCAATAATTACCTCACCTACCGCGAATAGCAAGGGAGGCAAAAAATGAATGCTGATGATTTAAAGAATTTTGATATTAATGAAGTTGATTTCAATAATATGGGATCTTGGCCGTTGGTTGGTAAGGCCATCATGGTTTCAATTGTTTTTAGTATCGTGGTTGGATTGGGTTATTACCTCTTTATTGGTGATCAACGAAGTGATCTAGTTGCTATTGAGCGTAAAGAGATAGAGCTTAAAAAAGAGTTTGAAAAAAAGCAATCTAAAGCGGTTAATCTCGAAGCGTACAAACGCCAAATGAAAACGATTCAAGAAAGTTTTGAAACACTTTTACAGCAATTACCAAAAGCTGACCAAATGGCAGAGTTACTTGATGAAGTATCCTATGCTGCTACAGGCGCAGGATGTGAAATCGTTTCTCTCGGATTTGATGCGGAAAAAGACGCAGAATTTTACTCTGAAAAGCCAATTCAAATACAGGTTTCGGGTGGATATCATCAAATTGCAGACTTTGTCTCGCGAGTATCACGGCTTCCAAGAATAGTCACTTTACACGACTTTAGTATAAAAATTGGTGATGGCAACGTTACAAGTTCTCCAGGCGAAAGGATGTTGATAATGCAAATAACAGCAAAAACTTATCGTGCGGATTCGGGAGAAAGTTAATGCTTATTTTTAATGGACAAACTGGAACCAAAAATCTAGCAAAAATGTCTGTCATGGCCGGTTTATTGGTTTTACTGGCTTCTTGTGGTGGTTCCGATGCAGTGAAACAGGCGGCGCTTGATTGCGTTTTCCCCGATTCGCCATCGGTTGCGGCACCAGGTTGGGTTTGTGATGAGCCTGTCGAAGGCGTAACGGTATCTGCCGTTGGCGTTGCTGAAAAATCAGCTGCTGGCCACAGTTTCATGAAAAATATGGCAGCAACCGATGCGCGTGTGCAGTTAGCGCAATCGATGAAAGTGCATGTGCAGAATATGGTCAAGCAGTATGCTGAAACCACCGGTGCAGCAGATTCCGAAACGGTCGATAAAGTAAATACATCTGTCACGAAACAGATTACTGATGAAACGCTTGTTGGTACAAAGATATTTAAAACACGAACTAGCCCGAAAGGTGTTTTATACGTGTTGCTTGGCATGGATGGTTCAGTAGCTGCTGCTGCAACAGAGAATGCGTTGAAAACCAGCATGAATAATGACCGGGCTTTATGGCAGCAGTTTAAAGCGCAAAAAGGTCAGGACGAGTTGGCTGAGTCGATTGCGAATATGAAACAGTAATCAGTACAGGTTTTTTTGTCGAGTTTGCCTGTTGATGTCAGGGGGATGCTATCGACGAAGATTACATCGTCCGGCAGCTGCCACTTGGCGAAGAGCTTGGCGCAATGTTCTAGGATTGTCTCGGTGCTTATCTCTG
>NVTT01000089.1 GCA_002401655.1 Gammaproteobacteria bacterium
GACGTCCTTGATCCTCCACTTGGCAAAAGCATCGACGATCAAACGCTTTTTCTCGCGCGTCAAAAAGCTTTTCGGTTCGGCATCAAGGGTAAGAATACGCGCATCAAATTTATGCACCTTGTCGGCCATGGGCCATTTCAGATGTATACCCGGGGGAATGTCCGCTTCGACAATGCTACCAAAGTGCAGCTTAACGGCCCTTTCAGTTTCCTTAACAATATAAATACAGCTATTGCTAAAAGTAATGGCGAGCACAACAAGCACGAGAAAACTTGGAAATCTCTGGTTCATTAGCGCGACTCCCGGCGTTGGGTACTGGATGACTGATTGCGAATCCGGTCAATCACCGCTTCCGTAATAAGATTGATATCAGCCGAGGTCAGCGATCCCGCCTGACTGGAGCGGCCAGTGCTCACCGCTTGCTGCTGCATGATTTTATCCAGTGGCAAGTAGAGCATATTGTTGCCGCCATCGACGTCGACCAGTACTTTAGAGGTGTTTTCCATCACCGACTGCAGGGTGTCAATATAGAGTCGCTGGCGAGTCACTTCGGGGGCTTTCTGATATTCGTGCAGCAGTTTGTCGAAACGCTCTGCTTCACCTTCTGCATCGGCGACAACGCGGGCTTGATAACCCTTGGCTTCTTCGATCACTCGCTGTGCTCGACCGCGCGCTTCCGGCACGATGCCATTGGCATAGGCCTGAGCCTCGTTGATCACTCGCTCTCTATCTTCTCGCGCCTTGATGACATCATCGTAGGCCGCTTTTACCGCCGCGGGCGGCTTGGCTTCAAGAATGTTCACCTTAACGACTTTTATACCCGTACCGTAGCTGTCGAGATAGGTCTGCAAACGCGCTTCAACATCGATACTTAATTGCTCACGACCCGTCGACACGACCGCATCGAGACCACTGCTACCCACCACGTGGCGCARSGCACTGTCGGTGGCGTGGCGCAAGCTGTGCTCGGGCGCTTTGACATTGAGCACAAAGTCTTTCACCGACTTAATGTTGTAGTGCACGGTCAAGGGCAACTCAACGATGTTTTCATCTTGGGTGAGCATCTGCCCGCGGGTCTGGTATTGACGCTCTTCCGTCACTCGCACACGCGTCACAATATCAACCATAGGCGGATTCCAGTGCAGGCCATCACCGACAATTTCATGGAACTTGCCCAGACGCAACACCAGCGCTTTCTCTTTAGCGTCTATCTGGTAAAAACCCAGCAGACCCCAAATRACCGTYACGATYAGCAMAATGCCGATAATAGCGRYGCCGCCAATACCACCACCGGAGCCACTGCCARAACCGCCGCCAAAAATTTTGCCAAACTTTTCGCTAATATCCTTCAGGGCTGCGTCGAGGTCGGGCGGAGTACCGCCCTTGCCACTACCGTTACCCCAGGGATCTTTGCCACCACCCGGTTCATTCCAAGCCATTACACACTCCAGTGAAAGTACAGGGCGCAAATTCTAACAAGCCCTGCTTGAAAAGCCAGCAACATCAACAACTAGTATCAATGAAAACAGAATATCGAGAAAATAAAACGGCAGTCGCCGACTAGTCAGCCCCGAAAAAGCGCCTATTAAGCCGCTTTTAGCCCTTAACGGTGAAGATTAATCCGCATCAGCACGTCCGCTATTATTTGTCGCAGTGGTCTGCACAAGCACTTGATCGGCCTGTAAACCTGCGGCCTTTAACAAACGCTGCCACTCKGCTTTCGGCAGGCGCACTTCAAGCACACTGGCACCGTCGTCGCGTATTGTCTCTTCAAGCACGGCCCCCGCCTGAAACAGCTGGGCGCGAAAACGCCCTAATTCATGGCCCAAAGTGCACAAACCGTGAATATTGTCGTGACCGAGAAGTTCGCGCAGGGCCTCTGGCAACAAGTCGACACCGATATTGTCCTGAGCCGACAACCAAATGGGCACGGGCTTGCCGTCGCCATTGCGCTCGATACGCGGCTCGACACCATCGAGTAAATCAATTTTATTGTAAATTTTCAGCACCGGAATATCATCCGCGCCAATTTCCTTGAGCACCTCTTCAACCCGTTGAACATTCTCGCGACGCTGTTCAGCGCTGGCATCGATAATGTGCAACAGCAGGGTCGCATGGGATGCTTCGTCGAGGGTGGCGCGAAAAGCTTCGACCAATTTGTGGGGCAAGTGGCTGATGAAACCCACCGTGTCGGCAAAAATGACCGAACCCACTTCTGGCACTTTAAAAGCGCGCATTGTTGGATCGAGGGTGGCAAACAGCTGGTCGGCCGCATAGACATCGGCGCCGGTAAGGCGGTTAAACAAGGTCGATTTACCGGCGTTGGTATAGCCCACCAGAGATACCGTCGGTATTTCTGCGCGGCGGCGCGAGCGGCGCCCCTGCTCGCGCTGAACACGGACTTTTTTAAGTCGCTTAAGAATGGATTTAATGCGCACACGCAACAGGCGTCGGTCGGTTTCGAGCTGGGTTTCACCCGGGCCGCGCAAACCAATGCCGCCCTTTTGCCGCTCGAGGTGGGTCCAGCCACGTATCAGCCGGGTGCTCATGTGCTCTAACTGAGCCAGCTCAACCTGCAACTTACCCTCGTGGGTTTGCGCGCGCTGGGCAAAAATATCGAGGATTAATCCGGTGCGATCGAGCACSCGACAGCTGAGCACATGTTCAATATTGCGCTCCTGACTCGGGCTAAGATTGTGATTGAAGATAACCAGGCCCGCACCGCTGCGGTCGACTTCCTGCTTGATTTCTTCAAGCTTGCCGGTACCGACAAAAAACTTGGCGGTGGGCACATCGCGGCTGCCGGTAATAAAGGCAATGGGGTCGCCACCGGCAGAGATGGCCAGCTCTTCAAATTCTCGGGGATCTTCCGGCTCGCGTTCGCTGTTTATGTTCAGATGAACAAGAACAGAGAGCTCGCCGGATTCGGGACGGTCAAAAATAGAGCCATTGAGGAAGACCCAAATAATGCAGGTTTATGGTTTCAAATTGCCTTCATAAAAGCAAAAGAAAAAAATATTAGTTATTTTAGACTTGCATTACAACAAATAATATCGGCTCCAAATTTCTACGATTTTTATCCTGATATTATTGATGCCTTCAATCAAGCTTTAATAGAAGTCGGTATGTATCAAGATCTACCTAGGCGCGCGGTAGCATTAGGTTTTACATATTCACTAAGTTATCCTCCAATGAACAACATTATATCTTTTTGTAAAGAACAAGCTAAAGAGAATGCTGAATTAACACAACTTTGTCTTGATGCTGGCAGACGTATAGCAAAAGATTCAACACTTATTCAATTTCAACAAATTGGCCTTGCTATTCAAAAAGCGATTTATCAAGTTTTAGACGATAAAGAGGCTCAACAAAAAATAGAATTAATTAATTCATCACTTAATAAATTTAAACACAAATATAACGAAGCTAAAAATTTAATGATGTTTGATTTGGAGCTACAACAATATTGGTTTGAACAACTTAAGTTATTTGGCGAAAAGAAAGCTTTAAAGCAATTACATACAGAAGCTGTTCGTTTATCTGCCAATCCTAACTACTCACCTTGTCGAAAATAGCAACCTATGCTGTTATGGTATGAGCGATATTGTTTCTTAAAAACTAATTAATTTTATTTTTCGCAAATAATACTGAAGTTGATCTCGAACCTATGGAGTCGAAAAGCGGCCGACTTACGACTCCAATTCTTACTGAAATGACCCACTCAAACTATCTAGACACACATTCGAGAGCAGTAATTCAAAAGTACTTATTTTGATTTTTCATCAAGCGCAACTATCGCCCTTTTACACGCTGAACGATAATACATTTTATTTTTATACGTTAACAATGACTCAGGCACGTCAAACTTAAAGCTTTCAGCCCAATTCAAAGTGTGCGCTAACAACACATCTGCCATCGTAAAATTTTCACCTACAACAAAACCAGATTCGCTTGTTCCATCAAAATTATTTTTCAAAGCTTCAATCGCTTTATTAAATTCCCAGGTCGCAGTTGGCAAAATATCGGGTACTCTTTGTGCTTCTGGTAAAGCAAAACGGTGCTTTCCATTGGTCCATAATCCTTGCTCTAAGTCTGATAATATAAAACAGATCATTTCATCATACTTAGCTCTTGTTTTTAAATTATTCGATGGGATCAGATCTAAATTGGCACTGTTTGATGCTATATAATTAAGCATTGCACCGCTTTCATTCATTACTAAATCGTCATCAACTAAAGTGGGGACTTTTCCTTGAGTATTGAGTTGACGATACTCGGTACTAGCGGCGCCATTTTCACCGTCGCTACCAAATTTAATTTCGACATATTCGTAGTCGATACCTGATTCTTCTAACGCCCACAATGCTCTAAATGAACGTGATTTTCCCATACCATATAATTTCATATTACGCCCCGTTATAAATTATAAAAACTCTCGTTTAAATTTAAGGTTTTTTAAATTTAATCGTAAACCGATCCGTTTTCCCAGTAACATCCTTATTTCCAACTTCGTATTTTAATGCGTCAACTGATCGTGCATGTAATGTAGAGTAATCAACTAAAACGAAACCAGCATCCTGAATTTCTTTGATCGCTAACACAGGATCAATTCGACGACCATTCTCTTTATCTAAGTCCTGCATATGACGTCTTGTGTGATCAACAACGGCATATATTCCACCCGATTTAAGTGCATCAAAGGCTGCTTTGTTCATTATCTTTCGGCCTTCAAAACTAAAGTTATGATAATTTCTAAAAGTGAAAATCATATCAACATCTTTTTCAGCAAGATCAAATTTATCAACAGAATAAAAGCGGTCACCTTTTTCTTTTCTAATATTAGCGTTGTCATTAATAATACTTAAAAAATCCATTCCTTCTTTACCAATTAATCCCTTGGATACTCGTCCAGTTCCCATAGCTACAAAGAATTCACCATTTTCAGCTAAAGTAGGCGCTAAAAGTTTGGTATACCAACCGCCACCAGGAAGTAACTCAATGACTTTCATATCATCTCTAAAACCAAAAAACTTAAGCGTTTCTACTGGTAACCTATTCGCATCTCGCTTAGTGTCTTTTTCAGTTCTAAGTTCAGATTTCATTGCTTTTGTGATTTTAGCTTCCGTTGATTTAAAATCTGATGCAATAACTGAATTTGCCATTAATGCGAGTATAACTAACGCTAGTTTTTTCATTTTCATCTCCTAAGTTTCATTATTGAATATTATTTTTCTAAAAGTTCGCCCTGCCTAACTCTTTGTAAGGCATACGACCTACATGGATGTAGGAATTGCAGATTATGCATGGAGCATTCATCTGCCAGTCCATCCATGGACATCGCCTTATCGCCATCCCTGGCTCCTTAAGGCATACCGCCCATCCGTGGGCATAAAAAAAGCCTATTTGTTTCCAAATAAGCTCTTTTACTTCATTTTTTTAGATTTTAGTTACATTTAACGGCAACTAAAGCCTTCTAAAATTAAAGTGCAGTGATATTTTCTGCTTGAGGTCCTTTTTGACCTTGAGTTACTGTGAACTCAACTTTTTGGCCTTCAGCAAGAGTTTTGAATCCAGAACCAGAAATAGCGCTGAARTGWGCAAAAACGTCAGGKCCATTTTCTTGCTCRATAAAACCAAAACCTTTAGATTCGTTGAACCATTTTACTGTACCAGTAGTCGTATCAGACATGTGTGTATCCTATTTTAAAAAGTAATTAATGCTCTCAATCAACACAAAGCGTATTGATCATAAAGCGGGTTTGCTGGAAATTTGTGCGATTACTTATGAAAAACAGAACGAAGGACCAAAGGTTAATCATTGAAATTTTGTGCATAAATATAAAACGTACTTTCTAGCTGTGTAAATTATAACGACTACCACTGAATAATCAAATTTTTTTCCTTATAAAACCGATATTTAACGGTCTTTATTGCTTTTTCTCGCTTTTAAATGCAAATAATCAATTTAATAGGAGAATATGAGGCTTTGCTAAGCTTTATATTTAGTTAATTTGCCCTTCAAACGCTTAACATCAGCGTAAATATCCCATAACGCGACGGCACCAATAAATCCAAGAACAATAAATATATTAATGTTGATCGCTTCGACAGTTTTTTCCCAATTGACGTCATTTAAATTAAGTGACTCAATTAGTATGAATTGATCAAAGCTCGCAATAAAAATCAATACAAGAATACTGACAAAATTATTTGAAATGTTGATAAAGATCGACCATCTGTTTTTATGTCCGACTAAGAAATAGAAAGCATTCATTAGTAAACTAGCACCGACCAAGCCATTAATAATCCAATGAACACTTTGCCACTCCGTTGATAATGAAATATTTTGCATTATTTCGCTACCGATAAACGGTACATTGATTAAGATTTCTTCGGAGTAAAACAAGTGATTCCAAAACACTAAAAATAGTCCTTCAAACATCATTTCAAAAAATGGATCAAATCGACTTAAAGGTACTTTTTTACCACTACTAGTTAGTTCTTTGGGCGACCAAGAATAAAGTTTATTAAGGTCATAATTACTTTTTTGTAATGCATAAAAAACAAACGTTACAATTACCAATACATCAATACTTATATCAAGCACTCGCCAAAACACATCGAAGATAAAACCCATAATTGACAAATCTTCAAAATTTAGGCGAATGCTTGTTAGTAGAATAATAATCGCAACGACAGTTAAAGATATTTCAAGAGCTTTTTTATAAGCAGGAAAATAGTCTTTATTAATCAATTCCTGGTTCGGCAAATAGCCTGACGCAACTCGCATTGGATGTCCGAGTTTTAATAAATAAGTTTCTTGTTCTTGTTGCGAAAGATCTCGACCTAATCCCTCTTTCATATCATCAAGTTCTTCATAAATAGACGACTCTAATTCTGCACGCACTTCATCTTTACTATCTTCTGGTAAATAGTTTTCAAAACTATTTAAGTAATTGTTTATCATTTTCATAATTCTCTCCGGTAATACATCACTTAATTTCTTAATTAATCTTTTAACTTATTATGTTATTCAACGTCGTTTGAGTTTGTTGCCATTCTGCCGTCAGCTTCTCAAGCACTTCTTTGCCAACATCAGATAACTGATAAAAACGTTTTTTACGTTTATTTTCTTCACGCCACTCACTGGTTAATAAATTCTGCTTTTCTAACCGTCTTATCAATGGATAGAGTGTCCCTTCATCAATTTCTAACCCCTGTGATGCTAGGTTCTTACGTAATGAATAGCCGTAATGCTCTTCACGAAGTTCCGCTAGTACCGCCAAGATAAGTACTCCTCGGCGTAACTCTAATTTCAATTTTTGATAATGTTCTATTTCAGTCATTATTTAACCTGTTAGTAAAACCGTATAATAAATCATTTTTACTGTGTAACGTACAGTATGAATTTATACTGTATATARAATAGTATATGTGATCAAGTATTATTTCCGATATTCTGAAAAATCGAGTAGTATTGATGAAAATGGAAAAGAGCGAAGGAAATAGCATAATCAAATTTGATGACTCAGACGTCAAGAACGTATTTAACGCCTATCCCAATGAAATTAAAGATAAAATGCTCTATTTACGCTCATTGATTATTGATACTTATAAGCAGAATGACCAGAAAAATAAGAATAAGAACACAATTGAAGAATGTTTAAAATGGGGTGAACCCAGTTACCTTTTTAAATTGGGAAGCACCATTAGAATCGATTGGAAACGTAAAAATCCAGATTTTTGAATATATACCTATCCCACCTCAAGATGCAGGTTTCAGTGTTCAGCTAGGCGACTGCACTTAGGAACAGATTGAACAAGGCGCAACTCGAAGGGAATGGCTAGTCCTTTCCAAGAGTTGTAACGAAGTGCAAGTTTTCTAGCTGAGCACCCAGAGGGCAAGGCTAGAAACAACCATCTTGAGGTGGGATGGGTATATACTTTAACTATCAATCTTTGCTAGTGGAAACATTTAGAGAGATTTATAAGGAAGAATTAATTTTTGAAAAGAATAGAGCGATCTTACTTAATATTAATGAGAAACTTCCAGATAAAGTTTTAGTTCATTGCTTTGAATTAGCAATGAACTATCACAAAATTAAATATTTACCTTTGCTGGGAGTTTAACTTATAACTATTACAAACAACTCGTTCGGCCACCATCGACGGGTAGATTAACGCCCGTAATATAACCAGCGGCTGGAGATGCTAAAAATGCACAGGCATTAGCAAATTCTTCGGCTTCACCAAAACGTCGCATGGGAATAATCGATTTCTCTTCTTCTTCCATTTCTGCAATAGTTAGCCCCATTTTCGTTGCCTTATTTTTAATAATCGATTCTAAACGAACCGTATTAGTGGCGCCCGGCAAAACATTATTAACCGTAATTCCGAATGGCCCGAGTTCATTGGCCATGGTTTTTGCCCAACTAGCAACCGCTCCACGAACTGTATTTGAAACGCCCAAATTAGGCAACGGCTGTTTAACGCTCGTTGAAATAACATTAATAATTCTACCGTAACCGGCTTTTTTCATGCCACCTATAACTCGTTGAGCAATTTGGTGATTGTTGATTAAATGCTGATTAAATGCCGCTAGAAAAGCCGAGCTTTCAGAAGTGTTTGCGGGACCTGGAGCTGGGCCGCCGGTATTATTAATTAATATTTCAAACTGTGGAACAACCGTTAAATGATCATCTAATGCTCTGCTGACTTCATCGGGACTACTAAAATCCGCGCAAATGGCAAAATGTTCTTGCGAGCCGTTGTTTGCCAGTTCAGCTTTCACTTCATTCAACTTATCTAAATTACGAGCAAATAACGTCACATTAGCACCCATTTTAGCCAATTCAATAGCAATTGCTTTTCCCATGCCTTGTGAACTTCCACAGACTAGTGCATTTTTATTTTCTAAGTTTAAATTCATTTGTTTTTCCTATATGTTTTTCTTAATGCCAATTTTATTTAAAACCAATCTTCCTGCATATTCAAACAGGTATCGTCCAAGGTCATTAATAAATCAGCATCTTGATGAATGCTTGGTAATTCCCAACGAATAAAATATTGAGCCGCTTGAAGTTTCCCTTGATAGAAAGCTTGTTCTGACTTACTTACATCAGTCGCAAGTGCTTTTTCTGCAACAATAGATTGTCTTAACCACATCCAACTAAAAACTAATTTTCCCATCATTGATAAATAACATCCTGCGTTGGCGAGTGTTTTATCAGCACCGTTACTAGCCATTGACACACCTAAATGTTGAGTTACTTTGTTGCAAAGCTCTAACGCTTTTCCAATGGATAATGCAAACTCCTTTGACTTTTCTAAACCCTCGCTTTGTGCAATATCAGCTACAATATTTTTGGCCAACAACTTTAATCCCGCACTATTATTTAGCCAAACTTTCCTGCCTAATAAATCTAATGCTTGTATTCCATTGGTACCTTCATGGATAGGATTAAGGCGATTATCTCGATAACATTGCTCAACCGGAAATTCGTGGGTATAACCTGAACCACCTAATATTTGAATGGCTAAATCATTAGCTAATAAACCGTAATCTGAGCTACAGGCTTTAACTATTGGCATTAGTAAATCGAGCAAAAAAGCAGCATTTACTTTTTCTTCGCCTTCTGCTGTTTCCACAATATCGACTAAATTTCCAGAATAAAAACAAAGAGAAATACCGCCTTCTACGAAAGACTTTTGCGCTAAAAGCATTCTTCTTACATCGGCATGTTCTATAATATTGACTTGCGGGCTAGTCGGATCTTTTTGTGATGGATTTCTTCCTTGAGGTCTTTCTTTTGCATAATCGAGCGAAGCTNAAATAACCACGGTAACCAATCATAATTGCGCCAAAACCAACCCAAAGCCTAGCTTCATTCATCATTTGGAACATGTATTTTAAGCCGTGATGCTCTTGCCCAATTAAATAACCTGCACAGTCATCATTTTCACCAAAACTTAAAGATGTAGAAGTCGTTCCTTTGTAACCCATTTTATGAAATAGACCAGCCAAATTAACATCATTAGCTTCAGCAGGATTACCTTGCTCGTCAAGTCTAAATTTTGGCACTACAAATAACGAAATCCCTTTCACTCCCACTGGTCCGCCTTTTATTTTGGCTAAAACTAAGTGAATAATATTACTCGTTAATTCATGATCGCCCCCTGAGATAAAGATTTTTTGACCTTTTATTTTATAAGTACCATCATCTTGCGGGATAGCTTGCGTAGTAATATCAGAAAGGGAAGAACCGGCTGATGGCTCGGTCAAAGCCATCGTGCCAGAAAATTCTCCGGTTAGCATTTTGGGTAAAAATCTATTTTTTTGCTCGTCATTACCAAATGTTCGAATCAAATTTGCCGAACCCGCAGTAAGAAAACCATAACCGGTTGTTGAAGGATTCGCCGACATAAAATAAGCTGAAGCCGCCAATGAAATAGTAAACGGCAGTTGCATTCCGCCCAGATCAAAATCCATACCTGAAGCAATAAATCCTGCTTCTCTGTAGGCATCAAAAGCTTCCTTTACTTCAGGGATCATTTCAACTTTTCCGTTGATTGCTTCAAGCAATTCTAATATCGATGTATCGATTTCCATCAAGGTGTGCACCACCTTGCTAATACGTTGGCCGGTAATGTCCTGAAACGAGCACGCTTCGAAAATACGCATTACAGCGTCTTGCGTTATCGTCTGGTATTTGGCCGTGTCTGCGGGGTCCGCCTCCATAATGGCTTCAGC
>NVTT01000090.1 GCA_002401655.1 Gammaproteobacteria bacterium
ATAAACAAATGATGAACGCGATTATTCATGAAGAGGATCAATTGCGTTTTACAAAATGTTGTATGTTCTGCGGACAAATTAAAAAACAAAACTTAAAAGATAGTTTGCATCGACTTCTGCCTCATCTCCTTCTATTGAAGAGACTACAAACTGAATAGCGTCTTTTACGTTCACTATTTTTTGCTTGCAGAACTTAATGAAAAAATCACTGGATTACACAAACACATTGCAATTTTCTTATCATAATAAGCCGCTTCATTTATAAATGCTAAATAAGTTAATTCACCATCATACAGAATATCTATTCCATCAAATCGCTTAAAAACCAGATCACCTTTTTCTAATTTTGGATAGGCTTTTCCAACTAATGAAGGATGAACACTCGCACAGATATCACCATGCTCATCCGTGGGAAAATATATTTTGGAGTGATAGCTTTGGGTATGGAGTTCATTCGGCAACGTAGGCAATGAATTGTTATTAAATAACTCGACAAAGTCCAAACATGCGCGTGTCGCTCGCTTAGTATTTTCATAACATTGGTATTCAATACAACCTTGTGGAATTGGACCGATTTCAATCAATACGCCCCTTGGAGCAATCGACTCTAAGAAATGATGATCTTCCAATAATTCAGCTTCCGATGTAACCGTCACATCMGGTAAAACTTGYTTYAGATARGATGMTAATTGWARATGAAATAAATCGGTTCGAGTAATSACRATRTTKGTTTGCATRTTRGMCGTRCTGGTATGCAAATCGATAATAAAATYTGTTTTYGAMYTTCCTTTTGGWCCRNACTTTTKMWTKNATTGATCTMGCTAAYWTATKTTCTTTTCCCKTKAGSGTTGAATYATTYAARTCGGTCARTTTAAAACAACGATTRAGATCRRYATCAATATAACGYTGATTSGCCTTGATAGCTAACTCGTTAGCAATAAGATAATCTAATGAAAAACTCTCATAATTTCTTCCAAGTTCTTCCTTTTCAGATTGTTTAACTAAATGGATGCCTGTTAGTTCATTACCATGTGTTCCACCAACTAATAATACTGATTTAATCGGTTTCATGTTATTCAAGTCGCCCCTCAATCCAAGCCGGTTCCTTACGACAATCTAATACTGCGTAAACAACGATATATTCATACTCAATTTTATAATAAATGGCAAAAGGAAATCGTTTTGAAAGTAAGCGATGATATTGATTAAAAATAATAGGGTGAATACTTTGATAAAGCATTAAGGAATCTATATCTGAAAACAAACTATCTAAAAAGTAACTGCCGATACCTTTTTTTTGTTTCTCATAAAAATAATAACCATTGAGCAAATCATCGTTTGCGATTGGCAGTATTTTTATATTCATTAAATTTTATTGCGGAGTTGTTGCTTTGCGGCTTCCCAGCCAATCGGCTCTTGCACTCCTGAGCTTCTCAGTCTTTCTCTATTTGCAAGCACAGATTCGTGCCATACAGGCGAATCAATCGAATTGTTTTCACATAAATCATTCCAAAGAACTTCCATGGTGGAGATTTTCTCAGCTGTAGTCATTTCTTTTAGGGATATTGCATTCATATTAAAACCTCCATATTAAACGTACCTTACCTTAACATTCACTTTGGAATATTACCAACCACCGAAAATTGATCTACTATCCATGTTGCAAAGTTCTAATTTAATTCACTTCAGCTAATGCAGCCAGTTGATCCGCCTGATACTCACTATTTAACGGTGTCAACAACTGAGTTAAATCGCCTTGCATAATTTCATCCAGTTTATAAAGTGTTAGATTAATTCTATGATCGGTCATGCGACCCTGAGGAAAATTATAAGTTCTTATTCTTTCAGAACGATCACCACTACCAACTAAATTTTTTCTTTCCTCGGCTTGCTCACTGTGAGCTTTCTCTTCTTGTACAGAGAGTAACCTAGACTTTAAAACACTTAACGCTTGCGCTTTATTTTTATGTTGAGAACGACCTTCTTGACACTCAACTACCATACCTGTTGGCAAATGAGTTAAGCGAATGGCCGAATCCGTTTTATTAACGTGCTGACCACCAGCACCAGATGCTCTAAACGTATCGACTCGAATATCACCCATGTTAAGTTCAATTTCATCTAATTCATCGGCTTCTGGCATAACCGCAACCGTGCAAGCTGAAGTATGAACACGCCCTTGAGATTCGGTTTCTGGTACTCTCTGCACTCTGTGTACACCTGATTCAAATTTGAGCTTAGAATAAACATCAGCGCCAGACACTAAACAAATAATTTCTTTATAACCTCCCTGCTCACTTTTGGTTTCGCTCATCACTTCTACTTGCCAACGATTTTTATCTGCAAATCGGCTGTACATTCTAAATAAATCACCCGAAAATAACGCGGCTTCATCACCACCAGTACCAGCTCTAATTTCTAAGAATATATTTTTCCCATCATTCGGATCTTTAGGTAATAATAATTTTTGTAATTCAGTTTCTAATGGTTCAATTAGTACTTTACACTCTTTAAAGTCTTCAACCGCCATTTCTTTCATATCAGGATCAGAGTCCTTCATCATTTCTTCAGCACTGGCCAAATCATCTTTCACTTGATTATATTTTGAAAAACAAGAAACTACTTCCTCTAACTGAGAGTATTCCTTGGATAAATCTCGAAACTTATTTTGATCTGAAATGATTTCTGGCTCACCTAATAAGTGACCCACTTCTTCTTGTCTTTCAGATAGTGTTTCTAACTTTGTAATGATTGAATCTTTCATATTATTTCTCTTAATCTGATTTTCTACTTTCTATTTTTCACTATTTATTTCGTTCTATTTCTTTTGCTTCTGATTAGAACAAAATGTATCAGTCAATATTTCTAAAGCATTATTATCTTTATTTTCTCCAGCCTTTCTTATCGAAATGCGAGGCGAGTGCATCATCTTTTGGGTTAACCGATTACTAAGTTCTGAAATGATATCTTGTAATTTATTTTGCTCGCCCTCTGATAATTGCAAACTTAATGACTCTAATTTTGCCAATGAACGATTACTTTCATTATTTTTAAGTGTTTCACATTGTTGGGTATAGTCTTTTAATAATGAAACAGATGACAATGACTGCAACCAAGTTAGGTATTTTTTACGATGATGCTTGATAATCGTTATTGCTTCTTTGGCTGCATTTTCCCGCTGTTTTTGATTTTCCTTAATCACGCCTTGCATATCATCGACAGTGTACAGGTAGATATCATTTATTTTGCCAACTTGCGATTCAATATCACGAGGTACTGCTAAATCAACCATAAAAATGGCTCGATGTTTGCGAGCGACTATCACTTTTTCCATTAACCCTTTACCAATAATCGGTACAGGACTAGCGGTTGAACTAATAATAATATCGGCTTTTTCAACTAATTCAGGTAAAGCCGTTAAACTATGAGCCAAACCGCCAAATTCTGTTGCTAAAACTTGCGCTTTTTCAACCGTTCTGTTTGCCACATTAATATTAACCACGCCTTGTCTTTTTAAATGTCTAGCGGCTAACTCAATGGTTTCACCTGCACCAATAAATAATGCATTAATTCTGCTAAAATCCGAAAATATACGTTTAGCTAACGTGACTGCAGCATAAGCCACCGAAACCGGACTTTCACCAATTTGCGTATCAGTTCTCACCTGTTTTGCTACTGAAAAAGTTTGTTGAAAAAGTCTATTTAAATAAAGCCCAAGCGTTCCAGCCATTTTTGCGTAGCCAAAGGCATCTTTTACTTGCCCTAATATTTGAGGCTCACCCAAAATCATAGAATCTAATCCACAGGAAACCTGCATTAAATGCTCAACCGCTTCAGCATCATGCTGACTGTAGCAGTGAGTCCAAAACTCTTGTTGATTTAAGTCTTGCTGATCTAAGTCATGGTAATTAGCCAACCAAAGAAGAATTTCAGATTCCATATCTTTTAGGCTATCTTTGTTAAGCTCATCTTTGAATTCACTCTTTTTCTCTGGTTGGCTATTATTGCTCGAAGATTTTGAATGATTGGAATGCCTATAGATAACTTCCATTCGATTACAAGTAGAGACGATAGCCACTTCTTCAACACCGGTTTTCGCTTTAAGATCAACCAGTGCATGACTAATTTCAGTTGGCGAAAACGCGACTTTCTCGCGGATCGCTACCGGAGCAGTTTTATGGTTGATTCCTAAAATAGAAATGGGCATGAGCGAAAAGGATTAAAGCTTGCTAAGCTTTAATAGATGAAATAAATAAAGGGTTAACAAGACTAAATACTGACTGATCCGAAATTTTAACGGCAGTTTTTACCAATATTACTTGAATAAAGTGGCTAATTTGGGATTTACGACTAAAAACGATGGAACTTATCATTCACATTTTGCTCAAAATTGTTTGCTTTCATCACTAAGCACTATGATAATCGCAAAGTTATTGATAATCCAGATAAACAGCAATATACGCTACGACCTAGGTTAGAATGAAGCCTAGAAATAAAGAAATCTGTAAATAGAGATGTTTTATGAAAAAAATAGAGAAAATGAATTGCAAAGAGCTTAGTCAGTTTTTTTTACCAGCGTTTGCTGGGTCAAAGCTCTTCCGTTCACTAATTCTTCTGCTTTTATCTAGTTTCACACAGAGTTGTGCTCATTTAGCCAAAAATGGCCCAGAGACTGAACAGAGTCATCCATTCAAAACAGAGCATAAAGATCACTCTTTGGCAGATATCTCCCATCTCAGTATTGTAGAAAGAACAGAATTATACGAAATGATTATTGCGGCGGATCTAGCATCCTTCAATGGTGATGACGAATTAGCCACATCCTATTATCTAGCATCCGCTAAAGCCTCTAATAGCATTGACTTAATTAAATTAAGCATTGATTCCGCAAAACGAGCAGGTGATGTACTGGCTATTATGCAAGCATCTGAATTGTGGCTTTCTATTTCACCCAAAAATATCAACGCTTTAACCCTAAAAATTAGTAGTTTAATTTTGCATCAAGACGTTTTGACGGCACTTAATGAAACAAAACAGTTATTTGACTTGCAAAAAAATGAGCGTAATCGGTTTTTATTACTCAGTGAAATCAGTCAATCTCAGTCACCTAGATCAATCAATGTATATTTTGCTAGACTGAGCCAAACATACTCAAAGTCACCTTCTGTTCAAACGGCTTGGGCTAATTATATGGCTCGCTTTGCATTGCGTTCAAAAAGCCCTCGAAGTATTTATAGACAAGCAATGTCAATTATTGAAAGCGCATTAGAAGTCCAAAGTGATTTTTTACCCGCTATTGATTTAAAAACCAAAATTTATTATCAATCTAAACAAGATGAAAAGGCTGAAGTGTTTTTACGAGGTTTATTTATCGAACATCCCGAATCAAAAGAAATAGGACTTCTTTTGGGTCAATTACTTTATGATTTGAAGAAATATCAACTAGCAGAGCAGCAATATAAAACGCTTCTTAATCAATTTCCAAAAACCCAGGAAGCTCAGTTTTATTTAGGTGCTATTTATTTTGCTACAGAGCGTTTTCAACAAAGTTTAGAATTGTACCGAGATTTACTAGGCAAACAATACAAACCACAAGCAACCTATTTTTTCTGTGGAAACGCTGCGGCTCAAACCAACAATCATCCGCAAGCAATTGCTTGCTATGATTTAGTCAATTCAGGCCCTTATTTAACCCGTGCCAAAGTAGAGTTAGCTAAATTATATGTATTAAGTGGAGAGTATAACAAAGCGCTAAACACTGTAAGAAACCCCAAATTTAAAACCAGTGAAAAAGCAAAAGTTAAATTGCTCAATGTGGAAATAGAAATTCTTAAACAACACGTTGATATCAAACAAGCCCAATCACTTCTTCAATCAGCAATGGAGACCTACCCGACCCATTTTTCTTTTCTAATTAAAAAAATTAAATTCGATTCATTAGAAAAAAAACCTAAAGCTTTACATGCTCTTTTTAGCAACGTTCTAAATAAAATATACAAAGAGGAAGAGTCTATTGATGAGAAAGAACTTCAACAATATAACTTAACGGTAGCGGCATTTTTTCAGGCTAATCATTTTTATCAAAAGGCCGTCGACTGGTTGACCCATGCATTAGTGAAAGACAAACACAATACCGACTACATTTATTCTCGAGCGCTTTATAAGGAGCCATTAGGCCTTTTAGATGAAATGGTTACCGATTTTAAAGCACTATTGAAACTTCAACCAAATAATATCAACATCAAAAATGCATTAGGCTACACCTTGGTTGATATTAATAAAGAGCTAGATTATGCGTCTGGATTGATAGAAGCCGCTTTTATTGAAATGCCTAATAATGCTGCCGTTATTGATAGCAAGGGTTGGCTTGCCTATAGAAAAGGCTACTTAGATCAAGCAATTAAGTATTTGGCTGCGTCATTTAAGCTATCGCCTAGCGCAGAGGTTGCCACTCATCTAGCCGAAGTATACTGGAAGAAAGACGATAAAAAACGAGCTGAGTTTTATTTCAAAAAAGCAGAAAAAATCCAGCCGAACAATTATCTTTTAAAAACGACAAGAGAAAGACTCGGTATTCCGACAAAAAAATCATCCGACTCTAAGACTGAATAAAAATCAAATAGAAAGTAGAAAAAATATGACCCTTCGATTTTTATTTAGCTTTATTTTTATCATCGCACTAAGTGGCTGTGTCACTAAATCATTAACCTTGCTAGATGCAAAAAAAAACATACCGTTAGAAAAAGCCAATCACTGGAAGCTTAACGCGCGTGTCGCCATTCGGTTACCTAAGGAAAGTCATACGGCCAGTTTAAATTGGCAAAAGAACAATAAGACTTTTGATTTTTATTTGTCAGGCGCTTTTGGTGTCACCATCGCTCATATTATTCAAGGTGAAAAACAAGCATCTATAGAAGTTGCAAAGTCAGAAAAGTTATATCATAAAGATATTGAGCTTTTAGTACATAATACGCTAGGTTGGAGTTTTCCTATTCATCAATTGAGCTACTGGGTTAAAGGATTACCGTCGGGTAACGACAAAGAAATAATTACACGAGATTCCTTTGATCGTATTAAACACATTAGCTTTGAAGAGTGGGAAATTAGTTTCTCAAAATATAGAAAATACCGGGGTTTTATTTTACCAAAAATCATTACCGCGAAGCATCCAAATTTAACCTTGAAAATTGTTGCGAAAAAATGGCAGTTTTATGAGTAAGTCAGCTTTACCCCAATCCGATTTATCTAAAACCGATTTATCTAAAACCAATTTGTCTAAAACCAGCTTTCCGTGTCCTGCAAAATTAAATTTATTTTTACAGTTTATTGGGCAACGTGACGATGGTTATCATTTATTACAAAGTTATTTTCAACTCTTGGATTTTGGTGATGAATTAGAAATAGAAATCACTCAGAGTTCCGGCTCTAGCTCAAAAATTAATTTCACCTGTAATCAAAAAGAGCTTGAAACTAATAATAATCTTGTTATTCAAGCAGCAAAGTTGCTTCAAGAAAAACAAAAAATAAAACAAGGTGCTATACAAGGTGCTAACATACACTTAATCAAAAACTTACCCGTTGGCGGYGGTGTTGGTGGYGGTAGCTCSGATTGTGCRACRGCGCTCRTTGCYTTAAATCATCTTTGGTCYATMGGGCTWAGTATTGATGAATTRGCACRACTTGGTGAAWCTTTAGGCGCTGAYGTRCCYTTTTTTATCCGYGGTMRWAGYGCMTTTGTTGAAGGTATTGGYGARATAATYACKCCWWTGGAAGTMAAMTCRGCYTACTTTTTAGTTATCCARCCYAAYTGCACRATATCRACCAATGAAATATTTTCAAATCCRCTGTTGACAAGAAATAGCAAAGCCATCACAATACGCGACCTCGAAACACTGAGGCTTCCATTTGAAGGCTTTAATCGTATGCAAAATATTGTATGCGAATCAAGCCCTCTAGTGTCAGATGCACTTAAGTGGCTGAAAAGTCACAATGAAAATGCAAGAATGACCGGTTCTGGAAGTAGCTTATTTGCTGTTTTTGACAATCAAGAAGAAGCAAGTAAAATAGCGTCTCTGAGTGACCCAAGTTGGTTAACTTTTGTGGCTCGAGGAATTGCAAGTTCGCCTTTACATGATATTATGAAAGAAATCATATTGTAAAAGCTGAGTAAGCAAAATAGTTAGTAATAAACGTTAGTAAAACAGTTGTTAATGACTGTTAGTAGTACGAGTAACATTGCTGGGATGTCGCCAAGCGGTTAAGGCAACAGGTTTTGATCCTGTCATTCGTAGGTTCGATCCCTACCATCCCAGCCATTTTCTTTCTTAACCATTTAGATGAGAATTTAGATTTTAATGGAAAGCCTACCGACAATTTGTCGCCTTCCAAACTCATCATTGTTAATGGTTAACAAAAGTCTTGTTTGCCCAATAAAAATTCTCTTTCATTTTTCCACTCTATTTTCATACCAGTCCAATCAATTGGGGTATCACCATGTCTGATTTAATGCTTTTTAGTGGCAACGCAACACCTGAACTCGCAGCAAAAATAGCTGATTATTTAGGTATAAAACTCGGACGCGCCAAGGTTGAACGCTTTAAAGACGGTGAAGTTAATACCGAAATATTAGAAAATGTCCGAGGCATGGACATATTTTTAATTCAGTCCACTTGCGCACCAACCAACGAAAGCTTAATGGAATTAGTCATCATGGCAGATGCTTTGCATAGAGCATCAGCAGGAAGAATAACCGCCGTCGTACCCTATTTTGGTTATGCCCGCCAAGATAGACGTGTGAGAAGCGCCAGAGTACCCATTAGTGCGAAAGTAGTCGCCGATATGATGGCGGTGGTTGGTATAAATCGCGTATTAACCGTTGATTTACATGCGGATCAGATCCAAGGATTTTTTGATATTCCTGTGGATAATGTTTATGCAACACCGATTTTAATTAAACACATTCAAAAAAATGCCACCGGTGATGAAATAGTGGTTTCGCCCGATGTTGGTGGTGTTGTGAGGGCGCGAGCCGTCGCCAAAAGACTCAACGATTCTGATCTTGCGATTATCGATAAACGTCGCCCAGAAGCTAATAAAGCGGAAGTCATGCATATCATTGGTGATGTTAAAGGGCGTGACTGTATTATTGTTGATGATATGGTCGATACCGCTGGTACGCTTTGTAATGCGGCCGCAGCACTGAAAGCAAATGGTGCAAAAAGTGTCTCGGCTTATGCCACTCATCCGGTACTATCAGGTGATGCTATTGAAACTATTAACAATTCTGACTTAGACAGACTGGTGATTACCGATACAATCCCGTTAACTGAAGACGCTAAGCAATGTAGTCGTATTACCGTATTATCCTTATCTGATATGCTAGGAGAATCAATCAGACGCATTAATGAGGAAGCCTCTCTCAGTTCTATGTTTATGGATTAACCGTTTATACTCAGATAAAAACCCCCGTTATGTGGGCTTTTGACATTTAATCTGCAAAAAAGGCCTTTTTTGCAGATTTTCACCCTCTCAGCCTCTTTCTATATTGCTCTTATTATTATTCTCTATTATAATTCGCGCCCTTTTTATCTGCTATCGCTTTTAAAAAAGGCAAAACCCTCCGAACTGGTCGCGGACGAGGGATATAACAAAATTCTTATTGGAGAAATAAAATGAGTGATTCATTTATCGTAAATGTTGAACTTCGTGATGATTTAGGGAAAGGTGCGAGCCGCCGCCTACGTCGTTTAGAAGACAAAATACCAGCTATCGTATACGGTGCTGGAAAAAAACCACAACCTTTAATGCTTGATCATAAAGATGTTAGTATTTCCTTCGAATACAGATTCGTAATATATCTGATACCTAACTTGGCTAAATATTTTATCGAGACAATTAACCATGTCCCATGATTTTATTTATTCAAAGAATAATTTATCATCAGATCTGCTTGTTTGTAATTAATAAGTTGGATGCTTATTTAAAATTTCATATAGTCAGGAGCTTTACAAATTGCTATTATCTAAGTTTTTCTTATTGAGTATTACAGTTCTCCTAACATTATCCTTACAACAAGCAGTTGCTGAAAAAACACAAGATCCGGTACCAGCAGAAAAACTCGGCAAATCCGAATACTGTGGTCTTTGCCATACGGAGATATATCAACAGTGGAATGCTTCATCCCATCATTTTTCTTCGTTTAACAATCCCATATATCGAAAAGTAATTCTAAGTGAAGTAGGCACTGAGGATGAAAAAACTCTACGTTTTTGCGCTGGCTGCCACGACCCGTTATTAGCAGCTTCCAACCAGCTGAGCCCCCTTGATGTTGACAGCTGGCCTGCTAATTCAGGAATTACTTGCCTGTCCTGTCACCGAATGACCAATATCGGCGAAAAAAACGGTGATTATATTATCAACGAACCAATTCTCCATCCATTTGCCTTGGCAGATAACCCTTCACTTCAAAAAGCGCATGAATTCCTGCTGGATTTGACTCCCTGGCTTCA
>NVTT01000091.1 GCA_002401655.1 Gammaproteobacteria bacterium
ACCAAAGCAGCCTGACAATCTTGAATACTTAATGCCTTGGAATGTGGAATTAGAAGACACCATTTAAAAGCTAGGTGTCTTTCCTTAGACGCTTACTTAACAACAGAAATAATTGTTGATAAAGGGTAAATATTCATATGTATTAAATATAACGGATAGTAATTAGAAGGTTAAAAATTGAGCAATAAAAGTCTATACAAAAATACGTCTTTATTATTTTTGTGCGATTAAACCATAGGCTAGCCGACTAGAAGACTTCATTTTCTTTATTTTCCATGAGTTATTTAAAAAATCTAATGGTAAATTAGCTTCCATTTCTATATAAATGACGGCATTTGGCTTGAGGATCGTTTGGAGGTTTTCTAACGTGCACTGAATCAAACCTAACTCATAAGGTGGGTCAAGAAATATGCAATCAAACTGTTCTTTTGTGCTTTTCAAAAATTGCTCTGAGGTTTGATTGATACAATGATTGTTCTTTTCTGATAGACCGTCAGCTGGATTCAGGTTGGATGTCAGCACTTCTAAATTATTTTTAATATGATTAATTGCATTGATATTGTTATCTACAAAAGTCACGCTTGAGGCTCCTCTTGAGAGAGCTTCAAAACCTAATGCGCCACTTCCCGAAAATAAATCTAGGCATTTAGCTCCGTGAATGTCTGCCGATAACCAATTAAAGAGTGTTTCTCGTACTTGATCTAAAGTAGGTCTTAAGCCTTGAGCAGATTCAAAAGATAGTTTTCGGCCTCTAAATTGACCACCAATGATCCTTAACTGGCTTTTGGTCGGTCGATTGAGTGACGTGTGGCGAGTACCTTTTTTATTTTTCTGATTTTTATTTGATTTATGTTGTGACATAAAAATATTCTTGTAGATTAATTTTGATGCTTAAATTTTAGGAGAGCTCCGTTATAAAAAACTAAGTTATAAAAGTGCTAAGTATTAAGTATCGTATGATATCGCAACTTGTGTCATTTTTTCAATCATTGTATTTAAACGAAAGATTAAAGTTATTAGGAGTTATTTATGCAGTTGATTCCAGTATTAGAAATTCGTCACGGTAAGAGTGTACATACAGAACCTAAAAATGCGTTTGCTATGAAGGTGGTTAATAATGACCCACACGAAATAATAAAACATTGGATTGCTTCTGGTATTAATAGGATCCATATTGTCGATGTTGATGCGATAGAGCAAGGTGAGCCAGTTAATGTTGATCTGATTGATTCACTTAATTCTCAGTTTCCATCGCTTGGCGTACAAGTCTCAGGTGGAATCAATAGCGTTGAGTCCGCTTTTATTTATATTGATGCTGGTGTCGATCATTTAGTTTTAAGTAGTAGAGTACTCAAGCGCGAGTCTTTATTCGTTGATATTTGCATAGAGTTTGAAAGTAAAGTGATTATGGAAGTAGATACTCGTAATGGGATGCTTGGTATTGCAGGTGGAAGTGTTAATGAGCAAACTTTACAGCAGTTTAGTGATGAGTTGTTGGGTTATGGCGTGGATCAAATAGTGGTAACGGATATTCCAAAATCTGGACATGTGAACTATCAAAACATTCAAACGGTTGACTTTATTTCTAATGCTTCATCGTTACCCATTTACGCTAATGGTGGAATAAATTCTGTCGATGATTTAGATTTTTTGTTAGAAAACAAACCTAACAATTTATCAGGGATTTTATTGGGTAAAGTGATTTATGACAAAAAATTTAACTTGGCTAGTGCTGTGAAAGTGCTATCTCGTCAGCAGCTAGCGAGTTAAAGAGTTTTCAATTTTAAATATTTTACCAAGAGTGAGGTAATGGCCTATTAATGGTTATACTATTGGAGTCTTGGGTAATATATCCGCCAACTCGTAAATCTTTTAAGATTCGAGCAACCATTTCTCGCGACGCTCCCACTCGACTAGCGATGTTTTGTTGAGTTAGTTTTTCAGGTATCACCCGCACCCCATCTCGTTCTTCAGAGAGCGTTAAAAATGTGACCGCAATTCGTTGGTATACATCCATTAAACCCAATTTTCTAATCGTCTCAGTGGCTTCGATTAAGCGAGTCGATAGGTTTTCGATTAATGCAATGGAAAATGCGGGGTAGGATGACAAACAATGCTTGAAATCAAATTCTTGCATCACGCCTATTTTGCACTCTTCAAGAGTCATCACTGAAGCGGTTCTAGGAATTGTTTTAACCAGGCCTAATTCACCAAAAAAATCACCTGGAACATGGGTATTAATGATAATTTCTTTTCCATTTTTATCGTTGAGATAGACTTTAACTTTACCCTCTAATAAAAAATAGAGGCTATGAGAATCATCACCTTCGGTTACTATTTGAGTCTTCTTACGGAAATTACGGTGATGTACGTGGGATAATACGTCTTCGATTTCCTTTGGTTCTAAGTAATTAAAAAGATCAAAAGCGATAAGATCGATCATAAAACCTCCTTTTRTTATTTGTTTTGTTATAAAAATGGAAAAAACAATTTTCAATAATGTAATTATTACACATTTTTGGTGACTAGAAGTACCCTATTTTAAAAAGCATAACCTGCGTATACTACGCAAAGAATCGTCTGCAAAACACCTATTCGGTCTCATTTTTGACAACAGAGACAATTATTTTAACGTTTTATCAAGAACATTGTGCTGACGAACACTAATTTAGTATATTAATCATTGTGTTACGATGGATTGTTATCAGGTTTTAAACTAGGACAGATGCTTAGAAATGCGAATTTTGAGGGTTAGATTTGTTTGGTTTGATTAAAAAATTACCCAAGCATTTAGTACTAGCCGCATCAATGCTGATTTGTTTGAATCTGCAAGCGGGTAAACTAAGTGAAGCCGGTGCTCATAAGAGCATTTATGTGACTGAGTGGGCGAAGTTAAAACATAAAGCGGAAATCGGTGATCCTGAGGCATTGTTTGCTTTAGGTAATTATTATTATGAACCACCCAAGGGGAGTAGTTTTCGACAAAATTACTTAAAGTCCGCTGAATTCTATTTTCAGTCTGGTATTCGAGGAAACGCCTCCGCGCAATACAATTTGGCGATTATGTTTCACCGAGGTATCGGTGTTACTAGCAACTATATTCAGTCCTATGCTTGGTTTAAATTAGCATCCAATAATCAGAGTTTGGTTGCAAAGCATGTCAATCTTGTTTCTAGTCAAGCAGTCGAGACTTTAGAGTCTGAATTAACCGCCGTCGAGTTAGTTAAAGCTAAGGAGTTAGCACAAGCATATAAAGAGATCGTTTCAAATAAACGCTATCGAGATGCGCATTTCCCAGAAGAATAGTTACCCGAGAAGTGGACCTCATAAATAGTAGGTGAATAGCATTTTTATAAGAAAGTGCTCTAATTAAAAATGGCTACGCTAATGCCGCTTTCTGAGCTTCAATTATTTCTTTAATTCCTTGTTGTCCCAAACTCATCATTTCAGCAAGTTCTTCCTGTGAAAATGTAGCCCCTTCCGCAGTTCCTTGAATTTCAATAAAGCCATTTTCTTCATTCATAACAATATTCATGTCAGTTTCTGCTACTGAGTCTTCTGGATAATCTAAATCAAGTACCGGAGTACCTTTATAAATCCCTACGGAAACTGCGCCAATCATGTGTTTAATTGGGTTTGTTTTGATTTTCTTTTTACGAATCATATGATTGATGGCATCGACCAAAGCAATACAGCCACCGGAAATAGAAGCAGTTCGAGTGCCTCCATCAGCTTGTAATACATCACAATCTATATGAATGGTAAATTCACCTAACAAGTTCAAGTCAATGGCTGCACGAAGTGAGCGACCGATGAGTCGTTGAATCTCTTGAGTTCGTCCACTCTGTTTTCCTCGAGCGGCTTCACGATTATTTCTAGTATGCGTTGCTCTAGGTAGCATTCCATATTCTGCAGTCAACCAGCCTTGTTTTTTACCTTTTAAAAAGCGAGGAACACCTTCTTCAATTGAAGCTGTACAAAGTACACGAGTTTCTCCCATTTCAATTAAAACCGAACCTTCGGCATAATTAGTAAAGTTTCTGGTAATTTGAATCGGACGTAGCTGGTTGCTGGTTCTTCCACTTGGGCGCATGTTGTTCTCCGTAAATAGATTAAGTAATGCAATTGGGTTGATTTTACCTAGTATCTGAAACAATCTCAGCTTATTTAGAGGATTTATCCAAATTTATTGTTAGAATTATGAAAGAAAGTTATCCGTAGAAAATAGAAGGATTATTTATGATTAAAAGTATGACTGCATTTGCTAGACAGCCAATCGAAAAAAATTGGGGAGCTGGGGCGTGGGAAATCCGTTCTGTAAATAGTCGATATTTAGAAACTAACTTTAGATTGCCGGAAGTTTTCCGATCGTTAGAGTTTAAATTGAGAGAAAAACTAAGAAAAAAACTAAGTCGTGGAAAAATCGATTGCAGTTTAAGGTTAGATTTTTCGCAAGCTAATAATGAAGGATTATCCGTCGATCATGAATTTGCCGAGTCACTAATAAAAGCGCATCAATCATTACAAAAAATAGCAAAGGTTGAACAAGCGCCAGATTTGACTCGATTACTTAATTTTACCGGGATGATCAAAAAACAAGATGTTGATAGTGAGTTAATGGAAAAAGACTTGTTATCCAGTTTAGATGAAGCCATTGAACAACTCATTAGTATGCGAGCTCGTGAAGGTGACAGTATCACCCAAATGATTCAGCAACGTTTGGATGGTATTGCCGAACAAGTGAGCTATGTTAGAGAGGAAATGCCGGTTATCGTTACTTGGCAAAAAGAAAAAATTCTAAGTCGATTCGAAGAAGTTAAATTAGAGTTAGATGAAAACAGATTTGAGCAAGAAATGGTCATTGTTGCTCAAAAAATTGATGTGGATGAAGAGCTAGACCGATTAGATGCACACATTAAGGAAGTGACTCGATTGATAAAAAAGGGAGGTGTTGTGGGTCGAAGGCTCGACTTCTTAATGCAAGAGCTTAACCGCGAAGCGAATACTCTGGGATCAAAGTCAATTAGCCAAAAGACAACGGGTGCTTCGATTGAATTGAAGGTTTTGATAGAGCAGATGAGAGAACAAATTCAAAATGTTGAATAGCGCTTTAGAATAACTTAAACAATTGTTAATATTGATTAATGGTATCGGCGTCAATAGCGTCGGTGTGTTGATTTTAAGGAAAGTTGTAAAAGATGGTAGCCAAAGCTAATTTATTTGTTGTTTCTGCTCCCTCAGGTGCGGGCAAAACTAGTTTGTTAAAACAGTTAATTAAAGAGTTAACTCGTGTACAAACCGCTATCTCTCATACTACACGAAGTAAACGTGAGTCTGAAGTGGATGGTAAAGATTATTATTTTGTGACTGATGATGAATTTAACGCCTTAATTGAAGAAAAAGCGTTTCACGAACATGCCACAGTATTCGGTAATTCATATGGTACCAGTAAATCATCAATCACCGATCAAATTAACAAAGGAATTGACGTAATTTTAGAAATTGACTGGCAGGGCGCTAGACAAATTAAGCAACAAATTCCTAAGAGTCGTTCGATCTTTATTTTACCGCCCAGTCGATCAGCATTAGAATCGCGATTAAAAGGTCGTGGTCAAGATGATGTTTCGGTGATTAATCAACGAATGAGTGAAGCAATTAGTGAGATGTCTCACTATAATGAATATGATTACATAGTGATTAATGATGATTTTTCTACCGCTGTAGAAGAGTTAAAGGCTATTATTCAAGCTGAAAGACAAAAATTACCTATTCAGCAACAAAAACATGCTCAAATGTTGAGCAATCTTTTGGAGTAATTGATTATATAAGGTAAACTGTCCGACCTTTTTTGATACTTGATTTTAAATGACTATACAGCAAAAATAGTAGAGCAAAAAAGATTATCAAAAAAATTTATAGTTCGATAAAGCACAGGTTCGCTTAGCAAAATTAACATTAAGTTCGGAGTTTCAGATGGCAAGAGTAACAGTTGAAGACGCGGTAGACGCAATTGGTAACCGATTTGACCTTATCATGGTCGCAGCTAAAAGAGCACGTCAATTAGCAACCGGTGGTAAAGATCCGATGGTCGATTGGGATAATGATAAACCAACCGTAGTCGCATTAAGAGAAATTGAAGAAAAATTAGTCACAAAAGAGAATATCGATAAATTAGGCGCTCCTCCAGTAGAAGAAGTCTTGGACGTCGAATTAAGTGAAGATTTTATCGTATAATTATTTTAGGACTAACAGCTATACTCATTCTCTTAAGCGTTTGTTTATTTGTTTAGTACATCATTTTTAGGAGAATGACCGAGTGTATCTATTTCGTGGACTTAAAGAACAAGTTCAAAGTTACTTAGATGAATCTCAAGTTGAATCGATTCAACAATCCTATATTTTTGCCCGAGACGCACATGAAGGTCAACTGCGCTCGAGTGGCGATCCTTATATTACCCACCCCGTTGCCGTCGCAAAAATATTAGCCTCACTCCATTTAGACGCTCAAACCATCATGGCTGCTTTAATGCACGATGTGATTGAAGACTGTGAAGTTACTCGAGAGCAAATCGCCGAGTTGTTTGGTGATAGAGTAGGAATGCTTGTAGAGGGTGTGAGCAAGTTAACTCAAATTAAATTTCGYTCCCGTCAAGAAGCWCAAGCMGAAAATTTCCAAAAAATGATGATGGCRATGGTMGAAGATCTGCGAGTKGTTYTGATYAAACTKGCMGATAGACTYCATAAYATGAGAACTTTGGGWGCRCTWAAAAYRGAAAAGCGWGTRCGSATWGCWAAAGAAACCATGGAGATTTATGCTCCCATAGCAAACCGGTTAGGGATGTTTGCGATCAGACGTGAGCTAGAAGATTTAGGATTTGCTGCTCAATATCCAATGCGCTGTCGAGTATTAAAAGAGTCAGTTAGAAAGGCTGCCGGTAATCGCAAAGAAATAGTCACGAGTGTCACTCAAAACATCCATAGTCGATTACAAGCAGAGGGAATAGACTCTGAAGTTGATGGTCGAGAAAAAAGTGTTTTTAGTATTTACCAAAAAATGCTTGAAAAAACCGGTGTATTTAAACAAGTCATGGACGTTTATGGTTTTAGAGTGATTGCTGATAGCGAAGATAATTGCTACCGAATTTTGGGACAATTACATAATTTATACCGACCCGTACCAGGCCGTTTTAAAGACTATATTGCCATCCCAAAAACCAACGGATATCAGTCTTTACATACCACTCTAAAAGGTCCTTACGGATTGCATATTGAAGTGCAGATTAGAACCAGTGAAATGGACAACTTAGCGGAGAATGGTGTCGCGGCACATTGGATTTATAAAAATTCATCGGATGTTAATCGAGCCGAAGTCAACGCACGTGAGTGGATGAGTAATTTATTAGAGCTTAAAGAAAATACGGAGGACCCTCTCGACTTTATCGAAAATGTTAAAATTGACCTATTCCCTGACGAAGTTTATTTGTTCACGCCAAATGGCAGCATAATTGAATTACCTAAAAATGCTACACCGGTTGATTTTGCCTACGCCATTCACACCGATGTTGGTAACAGCTGCATTGCTTGCAAAGTTGATTCTAAAATTGTTTCTCTTTCGAGTGTTTTAATTAATGGTCAAACGGTAGAGATTATAACGGCACCGGGTGCTAAACCTAATCCTGGMTGGTTAAGTTTTGTTTCTACCAGTAAAGCRCGAACGAATATTAGGCATTTTATTAAAAATTTAAGGCGCGACGATGCGGTTGATTTAGGTCGACGATTGTTAGAAAAATCATTGGGTAATATTTCATTGGATTCGCTTGGTAAAGAAGTGATAGAAAAGGTGGTGAAAGAAACTCATAAAGAAAACTTTGATGATATTTTAGCTGAAATTGGATTAGGTCAAACCGCCAGTGTCATTATTGCTCATCGATTAGTTCCCAGTGTAGAAGAGGTCATTAAAACCCACGATAATAGTAACCTACCGTTGGCTATAAAAGGAACGGAAGGTATGATGATTGAGTATGCTAAGTGTTGTCATCCAGTACCAGGGGACTCTATCGTCGGAACAATCAATGCCGCCGGTGGGTTTATTTTACATCGCCAAGACTGTAATAATATTTCTGATCATGAAAGTAAATTAGATAAATATGTTCCCGTGCAATGGGAAAAAGATGTGGAAGGGACGTTTAGAGTTGAATTGAAAGTTGAAGTGGTAAACCGCCACGGCGTATTAGCAAAAGTGACTAATCTTATTGCAGAAGATGGCGCTAATATCGCTAATATTAATATCGATACTAAAGAGGGTTCAACTAATCTTTTAAGTTTTTTAATCGAAGTGAAAGGACGCTTGCAATTAGCTAACCTGATAAAAAGAATTAGAACMTTAGACTTTGTTCTTAAAGTATCAAGAAATAGGTAAGCAACGTTTGAGTTAGCTTTGAATATTTAAATTTCTAAAAGGTAATAAAATGACRAAATYAATTATCAGCACTTCAAACGCGCCTGAAGCAATMGGTACTTATTCTCAAGCGGTAAARCATGGTGATTGTCTATAYGTTTCGGGACAGATCCCTCTCGATCCGAAAACTATGATTTTTGTCTCTGATGATATTAGTGATCAGATTCATCAGGTTTTTAAAAATCTTCGTGCGATTTGCGAAGCGGCAGATAGCTCTCTTAATCAAATTGTTAAGCTTAATATATTTTTGACTGATCTCAGTTGTTTCTCAACGGTTAATCAAATTATGTCCGAATATTTTGATCTTCCTTATCCTGCAAGAGCGGCAGTTGGTGTTAAAGAATTACCGAAAGGCGCTTTAGTGGAAATGGATGCAATTGTGGGTTTAGGCTAGCGATAAAAAATTACGCTATCTGTTAATTAATGAAGATGGCTATATTGACGAAGATGACTGACAACAAGAGCGCTAGTAACAAGACGCTTGTAACAAGATCGACAAGTGTTGCTCTCACATAAATAGAGATAGTGGGTGCCATGCTAAAATTTTCTAACAAGAATCATTATGACGCTTTAGTTGAGTCCGCCATCATTGATTTTCGATCGAAAGCTCAATTTTCTGAACGACATCTTAAATACTCATGCAATATAGAAAGCGCTAGTTTAGAAAGTAGACTTCATGAGCTTCCTGAATCCAGACAGATTGTTTCGATTATTGGTGAACAAAAAGATTTACTCTTTGCCGGTGATTTTTTAACAAGTAAAGGATATAAAATTCTATTCCAAATTGAAGCGACCTCCTTTTTTAAAATGTATAGTGAATTTGATTGGTTTGAGTCTGGTAAGGCAAGCCAAAGATTATGGAAACCATCGTTAGTTGTTAAAGTWTTTAAAGARCGWTANCTMYNAACTTATCARCASCCAYAAAAAYGSYYCRMAAAAAAYATTAAMRGGAATAGATTTAGCCTGTGGSGCTGGYAGAGATAGCRTTTTTATGGCGSTAGATRGTTGGGATATGACCGCMGTGGATTATATGCCATCGGCACTTTYAAGAGTCAATAGCCTTGCCGAGAATAATCARTGTCAGGTTAAAACCATTGAATTAGATTTAGAAAAAATAGMGYYGAACGAYGAYGAGYCACCGTTCCCGWYYTTATGGCAAGGGTATTATGACYTAGTTATTGTGTCRCGATATTTACATAGACCATTACTMAAACAYATAGACAGATTRTTAAAACCAAATGGTTTTATTGTTTATCAAACCTTTTTAGAAGGCTGCGAGAAATTTGGAAGTCCCAAAAACCCAAGATACTTGTTAAAACAGGGTGAGCTAGCAGACACCTTTTCCAGTTATAAAATATTTTACGACCAACTAGAAAAACTGAGTGATAGTCGCCCAACTAACGCCTTTATTGCGCAAAAACAAAATGCAATCGACAGTTTTGGTTAAAGGTTTAATATAAGCTAAAGGTTCAATGCTATAATCGATTCACTTCCTTCATTAATTTAAAAATTATCTAAATTAAACGAATGCTTCTCAACAGAAAAAAAGATAAAGCGGTGCTATTCGCGGATATTTCCGGAAGTAGCGCGTTATATAAAACTAAAGGCAATAGTTACGCTAAATCAATTATTGATCACTTAATCCTAGAAATAAAAAAACTTTCAGTTAAATACAAAGGTCGTGTGGTAAAAACCATTGGTGACGAAGTAATGGTTTGTTTCAATGATGGAAAAGATGGGATCRTAACAGCCATYGCTATACAGCAAAGTTTTGAAGCAAGTTATTCCCAACACCGGTTACAGGTTAG
>NVTT01000005.1 GCA_002401655.1 Gammaproteobacteria bacterium
CAATTACTTAGACTACATGAGCAGAGTCTTCGGTTCTTAAGGCCATAGCCTCGAACCTGCTCCACGTCCTCAGGACGTGGTTTTAATGTTTAATAAAACGAAATACGGGTTGAGGCTCTAAGCCAGAAAATGCCATTTTCAAACCAACATAAAAAGCAAACAAAATAGCTATTCCCACAAAATAACTAATCACTTTATTCACTATTGATTTTGGTATATCAAAATCGCCTCGCTGTTGTTCAAAAGATAAACCAATTAAAGCGCCCATTAACACCCCGCTAATTCCTGAAATAGTTGGATCAACTTCAGGGGCTAGCAGAATGAGAAGAGTAGGAATGGTTAAAGATAAAGCCAAATGATAAATAATGTTTTTCTGCTTTAACCAATCAATAATAGGCTCTTCAATTTTCATAAATAATAACAACACAGCTATGCCCAAAAGATAACCTCCCAATAAGTCCGTAGGAAAGTGCACACCTAAATAGACTCTTGAAAGCGGGACAAATACCATCATCACGCCCGCTAATATCCATAGCTTCTTACTCTTAAAACTAGCGGCAATATAACTCCAAAACACTAGCGCATTTTGAGTATGACCACTAGGAAGTCCTCCACCAGTCGCATGCATCAGTTCTTTTACTCTGCTGTCATAATTAAATGGTCTTGGTTGATCAATTAAAAGTTTAGCTAGCGCATTTAAATAGGTACTTGCCATAGTGAGTATTAATAATCTGATGCCGATCCTAGGACTAATACACCAAATAATCGCGGGCATAAATAATAGGTAAAACAACTCATTTCCGCTATGGGAAAAGATCTCAAAAGGTATATCTAAGGTAGGGCTAAAACGCTGAAACCATAGTACGACTTCAATTCCCCACTGTAGAGCTTCTTCCATCTTATCGTTCCTTTTCTAATTTTTATACCGCAATATTTTCGTAATTTTAAGAAATTCTAGAGTAACTGTCACTGATCTTTTCACAAATAGTGATAAATAAAAGATATGCATCCGTTTGATACGTCCCTAATCTTTACATGCTATAAAGTAATAGTTTAGGTGGTACGTAGCTTCGTTGTCGGGTTTCCTTCGTCTACCCGACCTACAACCCCTTTAAAATAAGACGAATACCTATTAAAAGTAAACAATCAAAACTGTATCTTGCAACAAACAAGTATATAATCACCGCTTTAAAATTACGCTCAAATCGTCACCCTTGAATTTGAGCAACCAAACCGTGATATAGATGAAATTTACAGAACTAAACTTAAGCAAACAAATTCTAGAAGCCGTTGCACAACAGGGCTACGAAATTCCCACTCCTATTCAAGCACAAGCAATTCCCGCTGTTTTGGAAGGCAAAGACGTAATGGCCGCTGCGCAAACAGGGACCGGTAAAACAGCTGGATTTACGCTTCCAATACTACAACTTTTGTCTAAAGGGCAACCAGCCAAACCGAATCATATTCGTACACTGATTTTAACGCCAACACGAGAACTAGCTATTCAAGTTCATGAAAGTGTTGCTGTTTATGGTAAAAACCTACCACTTAAATCTTCAGTAGTTTATGGCGGTGTCAAAATAAATCCTCAAATGATGAAATTACGCAAGGGTGTCGATATTCTTGTAGCGACCCCTGGACGTTTACTCGATTTATACGGTCAAAATGCGATTAAATTTGATCATGTCGAAATATTAGTACTTGATGAAGCGGATAGAATGCTTGATATGGGMTTTATTAGAGACATTAAAAAAATCATCGCGCKACTGCCTAAAAAGCGTCAGAACTTAATGTTCTCAGCGACTTTTTCGGAAGATATTCGAGCATTAGCAAAAGGTTTAGTGAATAACCCCTTAGAGATTTCCGTTAGCCCGAGAAATACAACGGTAGAATCCGTAGAACAGTGGGTCTATCCTGTTGATAAAAAGAAAAAGTCTGAACTCTTAAGTTATTTAATTGGTTCAAACAATTGGCAACAAGTCTTGGTTTTCACGCGCACTAAACATGGTGCTAACCGATTAACTAAACATCTGATTGCGGCGGGAATAAAATCATTAGCTATTCATGGTAACAAAAGCCAAGGTGCTAGAGTTAAGGCTTTATCACAATTTAAAGACAATAGTATTCAAGTTTTAGTCGCAACCGATATTGCAGCCCGTGGCATCGATATTGACCAGTTACCTCACGTTGTGAATTTCGATCTACCTAATGTTCCTGAAGATTACGTGCACAGAATAGGTCGAACCGGTAGAGCAGGAAGTTCTGGCGAAGCTATCTCATTAGTCAGCGCTGATGAGTTTAAACAATTATCTGATATAGAACGCTTAACTAAAAAAGTGATTCAAAGAAAATTGATTGATGGGTTTGAGCCACAACATGACGTTCCGCCATCAAAAACCAATTTTCAACCTATGAAACCAAATAAGCCTAAGAAAAAAAGAACGCCGAGAACAGATAACCAAAACAACCAAAGCAGGCAAAACCAATCTCGACGATCTAAAAAGCCGAATAATGATAATAGAGGCAATACTAAAAGTAGACGGTCTTAACTTAACTAAACTCAATTTGGTTAAGGCTAATTTAGTTTTCCCAAAATATTTTTTCAGTTAGTTTTTCATCTAAATAATGTTCAAACTTATGCTCTATTGCCGCTCGTTTGATTTTTAGCGTTGGCGTCAACAATTCGTTTTCAATTGACCATTCATCTTTAAGGATAATGAGATGGTCAAGTCGTTGATGACTCTCTAATTTTTCGTTGGTTTGCTGTAACGTTTCTAATAATTGCTGATGTGTTTCTTCCGTTCTTTCTCTTGTTTGAGGACTCATTACAACGAGCGCAATCGGCTGCTTTCGTCCAGCACCAAAAACACAAACCTGTTCAATTTCTGTAAAGCGCCCCAACAAACTTTCAATTGGAGCGGGTGTTACATATTTTCCTTTGGCTGATTTAAACTGTTCCTTTACTCTACCAATTATTTTGTAATACCCCTCTTCAGAAACCGATCCCATATCTCCGGTATGGAACCAACCATCGGTAAAACTCTTAGCTGATTCAACAGGATTATTATAATACTCCTTAAAAACTGCATCCCCTCTTATCAAAATCTCTCGGTTTTTACCTAATTTCATTTCAACACATTTCATTGGTTTACCAATCGTTCCAATCGCCTTTTCGCTAAAAGGCACATTCGTACAACATAAACCGGTTGTTTCTGTCATTCCCCAACCTTCTGAAATGGAAACACCTAAACGATTAAACCAGTGCAATATCGCTGGAGATATTGGAGCCGATCCAGAACCATAAGTACGCGCAGAATCAAAACCTAATCCCTGGCGTATTTTTTTAGCGACTATTCGATTGATGATCGGAAGTTTAAGTAAGAACTGCAATTTTTTATCTGGCATTTTTGATAAAATACCGCTTTGAAACTTATTCCAAAGTCTTGTAACAGAGATAAAGAAACTTGGATTTGCGACTTTAAGATCGTCCACAAATGTATGCAGGCTATCCACAAAAAACAGCATCACACCGGCATAATAGGAAGTAGTTTCCACCAAGCCTCGCTCTGTAATATGCGCAAGTGGTAAATAGGAGAGCACTCTGTCATTACCAGTAAAACTAGAAATGTTGACCGCTTCTTGGGCAGCAGATGCAAAATTATTAAATGATAATACCACGCCTTTTGGATTACCGGTGCTTCCGGAAGTGTAGGTTATGGTCATAGTATCGTCAGGGTTTTGCTTCGGTAATTCTCGGAGAGGCTCTGTTTTTATTAGCTTATCCCAACTCAACACTTTTTTATTATCACTGTTGGTTAGTTCGGATGGGTATGGAAATAAAATACGCGAAATATCCGGTGCTATACCCGCATCTGCCTCTTTAAAATCGTCCATTCTGCCAATAAATATAACCTTACATCCACTATCACTAAGAACATAGCTAATCGTCTTTCGATTAGCGCTTGGGTAAATGGGAACAGATACCATTCCCGCCATCATGATTGCCAAATCCGCTATAATCCACTCGGCACAATTTTTAGATAAAAGACCTACTCGTGCACCTTCGCCTAAATCCATTTGTATTAATGCATTTGCGATTGAGCGAGCTTGTTGATCGACTTCAACCCACGTCCATGTTTTTAACTGGCCGGCAATAGGTTGATTTAAATAAATTGAATCTCTATTTTTTTGAACCGTTTGGCAGAATTGTTCTAAAGGCTGGATATAGTCCATATTTGATATCTCTATTAATTATTATTACTAGTAACTCAAACTTGAAGCTTATAAACTAACTCTATTTTTATAAAATTGCAATTCGCATTAAAGAATCTATCGTTTAGATCTAAAAAATCTTTTCAATAATTCAGAAGACTGCTGTTGTAAAATCCCCTCAACAATTTCGATTCTATGATTATGACCTGAGTGTTGTAACAGTTGATACAAACTTCCACCCGCCCCGGTTCGAGGTTCTTTCGTCGCAAAAACTATTTTAGCAATTCGCGCATGAACCATCGCCATTGCACACATCGCGCAAGGCTCTAGTGTTACGTACATTGTGGAATCAACTAGACGGTAGTTTTGAATTTTTTGACCTGCATTGCGTAATGCTATTATCTCAGCATGCGCAGATGGATCATGGTTTGATATGGGTTGATTGTAACCTTGCCCAATGATTTCATCATCTTTAACAAGAATAGCACCAACAGGAACTTCCCCTTGTTTTTCCGCTAGTTCAGCTAGAGCTAGAGCCTTTTGCATCCAATGTTCTTGATTAAATATCATATTATTTTAAAAGATTTTTCACCACAGAGAATCACAGAGGAAAAGACTAATAATACGACTCTTGAACAATTAAAGTCATTAATTTTAGATTTAATGCTCTTTAGTTTTATCTGTTTCTGTGTTCTCTGTGCCTCTGTGGTAATAATTGTTTTTGTTTTTCCTTTTTGCTTTATCTTACTTTTCCTTTATCTTTTTCTGTCCTCTCTGTGGTAAAAGTTTTTTGACTTTGTTTTTTATTTTTCTATTCCCACTCAATAGTCGCTGGTGGTTTAGACGAAATATCGTAAGTCACTCGTGATATTCCATCTATTTCGTTAATAATTCTGCCCGAAACTAATTCTAAAAACTCGTAAGGTAAGTGCGCCCAACGTGCAGTCATAAAATCAATCGTTTCAACCGCTCTAAGAGCAATCACATAATCATACTTTCTCGCATCACCCATGACGCCTACTGATTTAATCGGTAAGAAAACAGCAAAGGCTTGAGATGTTTTATGGTAAAGATCATGGTTGTATAATTCTTCGATAAAAATATTATCCGCTAGTCTTAAAAGATCAGCGAACTCTTTTTTTACTTCCGCTAAAATTCTAACGCCTAAACCAGGACCTGGAAACGGATGACGATATAGCATGTCGTAAGAAAGACCGAGTTCTAAACCAATTTTTCTAACTTCATCTTTAAATAATTCTCTAAGCGGTTCAACTAAACCTAACTTCATATCTTTTGGTAAGCCGCCCACATTATGATGGGACTTAATGACCTGAGCTTTACCTGTTTTTGCGCCAGCCGATTCAATCACATCCGGATAAATAGTGCCTTGTGCTAACCATTTTGCATTAGTTAGTTTTTCAGCTTCTATTTGAAAAACATTGATAAATTCACGGCCGATAATCTTTCGTTTGGCTTCTGGATCAACTTCGCCTTTTAAGGCATTAAGGAATCTATCTTCCGCTTCGACTTTGATCACTTTAAGACCAAAGCCGTCATCAAACATATCCATCACCTGTTGGCCTTCGTTTAAACGGAGTAAACCGTTATCAACAAATACGCAGGTTAATTTTGAACCAATCGCTCGATGTAAAAGCATCGCCGTTACCGAAGAATCAACGCCGCCCGATAAACCTAAAATAACTTCATCATCACCCACTTTTTCTTTTATATCGGCAATTGCGTTTTCAATAATACTTTCAGCTGTCCAAAGTTTTTCACACCCACAAATATCCAATGCAAATCGTTCTAAAATTGCACCACCTTGATGAGTATGGGTAACTTCAGGATGAAACTGCACACCGTAAAATTGTTTTTCTTCGTTAGCCATTGCTGCATAAGGCGCGTTATCAGATTCACCAATAGTGACAAAACCCTCTGGAATTTCTACCACTTTATCGCCATGACTCATCCAAACATCTAATTCATTTTTACCATCAACGCTTTGATCAAAAATACCGTCGAATAGTTTTGAAGCGCCTGCATGCCTTACTTTGGCATAACCAAATTCTTTTTTGTCAGATGTACCGACTTTCCCGCCCAGTTGATGTGCCATCGTTTGCATACCATAGCAAATACCTAAAACCGGAACGCCTAAATCAAAAATTAAGGGATTGGCTCTAGGTGTATCATCTCCGATAACACTTTCTGGCCCACCCGATAAAATAATGCCATCTGGTTTAAAGTCATGGATATATTTGTCATCTAAATCGAACGGGTAAAGCTCACAATAAACACCTATTTCACGAATTCGTCGCGCAATTAATTGTGAATATTGAGAGCCAAAATCGAGAATTAAAATTTTTGAAGAATGAATGTCTGAAGACATAAAGTGATCCTAAAAGAAAAATACTAAGACAAAAAAACAAATTCAAAGGACTTTCACCACAGAGGCACAGAGGACACAGAGGACACAGAGGAAAGATATAAACACTTAAACCCTTCAGATTTTGTAAAGCTATTCTCTGTGCTCTCTGTGCTCTCTGTGGTAGAAAAATTTTTTGAACTTAAGTGTGTTAATTAATTTACTTACTAACTTGGTAATTTGGAGCTTCTTTGGTTATTTGTACATCGTGTACGTGACTTTCAGTCATGCCTGCTGCGGTTACTTTAATAAATTCTGCCTTGGTACGATAAATTTCCAAATTTTCACAGCCAGTTAAACCCATAGAAGATCGCAATCCGCCCAGCATTTGGTGAATGATCGCACTTAAAATACCCTTGTAAGCAACTCGCCCTTCGATACCTTCTGGTACAAATTTATCAGCGGCATTATTAGATTGGAAATAACGATCACCAGAACCATGTTTTTGCGCCATCGCACCTAAAGATCCCATTCCACGATAAGACTTGTATGAACGACCCTGATACAACTCAATTTCACCGGGCGCTTCCTCTGTACCCGCGAACATTGATCCCGCCATTACTGAAAATGCACCTGCGGCTAACGCTTTACACATATCACCGGAGTAACGAACTCCACCATCTGCGATCAGCGGAACGCCTGTACCTTTTAGCGCTTCTGCAACATTATAAACTGCAGAAATTTGTGGAACACCTACACCGGTGACTATTCTTGTTGTGCAAATAGAACCAGGGCCAATTCCTACTTTCACACCATCAGCTCCAGCAGCAACTAAATCTAGTGCGCCCTGTGCTGTCGCAATATTTCCACCAATCACTTGCATATTCGGGTAGTTATCTTTTACCCATTTAACTTGGTTTAAAACACCTTGTGAGTGACCATGAGAGGTATCCACCAATATCACATCAACGCCTGCCTTCACTAGTGCTTCAACACGATCCGGAGTATCTGGTCCAGTGCCAACGGCTGCACCAACTCGCAAATGACCTAAACTATCTTTACAGGCATTGGGCTTATCTTTTGCTTTTTGAATATCTTTAACGGTGTAAAGACCTGTCAAATGAAAGTCATCATCAACCATCAATATTTTTTCAATTCGATGTTGATGCATTAGATGCAAAATGTCTTCTGCACTTGCTTTATCGGTTACCGTGACTAGGTTTTCTTTTGTCGTCATCAATTTAGAAATCGGTTGCTCCAAATCTTTTTCAAAACGTGTATCTCGGCTTGTTACAATCCCAAGTAATTCATCGTCTTTAACTACCGGCATGCCGGAAATCCCATGAAGAGACCTTAACTGCTTAATCTCACCAAGGGTTGTTTCTGGAGTTACCGTAATGGGATCAGCCACCACACCACTTTCATATTTCTTTACTTTAAGAACTTCCGCAGCTTGTTGTGCTATATCCATATTTTTATGAATAAATCCCATACCTCCTTCTTGAGCCATTGCGATAGCAAGGTTTGCTTCGGTCACAGTATCCATAGCCGCAGAAACTAGCGGTATATTTAAGGTAATATCTCGCGTAATTTTAGTTTTCAATTTAACTTGATTAGGGAGTACTTGAGAGAGAGCCGGAAGCAATAAAACATCATCAAATGTGAGGGCTTCTTGAGTAATTCGCATAATAAATTTACCGTTTCGAGAAGGGCTGATACAGCCAAAGCGGGATTATACAGATATTTTTGTTTAAGTCACACCGTTATTTGCACTATTTTGAGCGGATTTGAAATGGTTTGAACTACTTTTAATTGTTGCAATTCAATCAATATACTGGTGGAATAACATACCAAAATCTCTATTGCAGCTTTAAGGTTATTTTACAAAGATGAGAAAACCATTTCTTCAACCACAAACACCTACCTCAGTTACTGAGCGCCATGTATTAACTGTGAGCCAACTCAATAAAGATGTAAAGTCATTGCTTGAGAAAAAAATTGGTAGTGTTTGGATAGAAGGTGAAATATCTAATTTTATAAAAGCTGCGTCTGGACACTGGTATTTCAGTCTAAAAGACCGAAATGCGCAAATTAAGTGTGCTCTGTTTAAATTTAAAAATTCTCGCCTCGATTTCTTACCAAAAGAAGGCGATCAAGTTGTAGTAAAAGGCAAAATTAGCCTTTACGAGGCGCGTGGCGATTATCAATTAATAGCCGACTATATGGAACCCGCAGGTCTAGGCGATTTGCAATTAAAACTGAATCAACTGATTAGTAAATTACAAAACGATGGGTTATTTTCTAGTGACTCAAAGCTAACCTTACCTAAAATACCAAAATCGATTGGTGTAATAACATCACCCACCGGCGCGGCAATTCACGATGTGTTAACCGTTTTGAAACGCCGTTGCCCGATGATACCAATTATAATTTATCCAACACTTGTGCAAGGAATTAATGCAGCCGAGCAGATTATTAATGCGGTAAAAACGGCAGAGTCTCGAAATGAATGCGATGTTTTATTAATTACTCGTGGCGGTGGTTCATTAGAAGATTTATGGTCATTTAATGATGAAAAACTAGCCCATACAATAGATGAATGCGCTATTCCTATTGTTGCTGCAATTGGCCATGAGGTCGATACCACCATTACCGAGTTAGTTGCCGATTTAAGAGCTGCTACGCCATCTGCTGCAGCAGAATTATTATCGCCGGATCAAAATGTGTTGGCACAAAAAATTGATATTCTATTCGAGAATTTGCAATCAAACTTACAACAAATCGTTTTGTCTAAAAAGCAACAATTACACCTCGCCAAAATAAAATTAAAAGCGCCAGAAAACAAACTCAGTCAATACCATCATAAAATAGAAAATATCAAACAAAGGATGTTTTCTCAACAACAGGCTTTATTAAATATATCGAAAAATAGATTGCTCAACGTAATCCATAAACTCGAACGACAAGATCCAAAAGAGCAACTCAAATTTAAAAAGCAGGAGCTGAAATTACTTAATAAACAATTAACCAATCATTTTAAAACTAGATTAAWSARRYMKMRRNAATGAMYTTKRMRWTCWKKYKAWTYWWMTYWATTTGTTAAGCCCTCTTTCAACTTTGTCTAGAGGATATTCTATTACCAAAGATAGAAACTCAGGTAAAATTCTGAATAAAAAATCTGACTTTAATCAAAGGCAAGAAATCAATATACTTTTGTCTGATGGTGTAATTAATGCAACAGTTGAATAGTTAAGTTCTCTATAAACTTCTAAAAATCTGACAAGCTTATCACTGGTAGAGCTTTCTTTTTAGGCGAAAAATCGCCCACGCTTGCATCAAAATCATAATCATTTTCCCACTCTCTAATATTGCGTTCAATCTTAGCTATAGAATCGACAATAAAAAGAGCATCGTCATCGGTTGAGGTTGGATGAAGGGAAATTCTAACCCATCCGGGTTTTCTACTTAAATCCCCTTCATCAATCTGACAAGTAATGGATTGCGAAGTCTCTTCATCAACACCTAATAAAATATGACCATAAGTACCCGCACAAGAACAACCTCCGCGGGATTGAATACCGAAACGATCACTTAACAATCGCACAATTAAATTAAAATGTATATCTGGAATATAAAATGAGAAAATGCATAACCTATTCTTTTGTTCTTTATGTAAAATTTGTAAGTTAGGTATTTTGTTCATTCCATTAAATAAAATATCAACTAACTCTTTTTCTCTTAAATGAATATTGTCTATTCCCATTTGATCTTTTACTTTAATGCACAGAGCCGTACGAATAGTTTGTAAAAATCCGGGCGTTCCACCATCTTCCCTCACTTCTATATCATCATAAAAATGATGTTTACCCCAAGGGTTTGTCCAAGTAACGGTTCCACCTCCTGGGTGATCTGGGATTTTATTTTTATACAAATCTTGATTAAAAACCAATACACCAGAACTACCGGGACCACCTAAAAATTTATGTGGCGAAAACATGACCGCATCTAAACGTTCCAATGGATCTTTGGGATGCATATTAATTTCAACATAGGGCGCTGAGGCGGCAAAATCTATAAAACAAAAACCTTCATGCTGATGCATAATTCTAGCTAAATGTTTGTATTCAACCTTTATACCTGTGACATTACTACAAGCTGTAAAAGAACCAATTTTTAACGGTCGTTCCGCATATTCTATTAACAATTTTTCTAGCTCATTTCCATCAGGTAGCCCTTCTGAATCTTCAGGAATTCTAATAACCGTAACGGCACACTCTTCCCAGGTGGTTTGGTTAGAATGATGTTCCATATGAGTGATAAAGACGACGGGCATGTCTTTTTCATTGAGCTTTATTTTATCAGCATATTGCTCAGGGATTTTTAACCCTAAGATTCTTTGGAATTTATTAACTACGGTTGTCATACCCGCCCCAGCACAAATTAAACTGTCGTTGCTATCTGCATTAACATGTTTTTTAATACATTGCTGTGCTTCGTGATAGAGACTAGTCATGGTAGACCCAGTAAAGCTAGCATCTGTATGGGTATTGGCAATCAGCGGTCCAACTTGGTTAGTAATAAAGTCTTCAATTGGCTGATAAAAACGTCCAGAGGCGGTCCAGTCAGCATATATCACGGGTTTGTCGTCGTGTATCAAATCCATGCCGATAACGTTTGTTCTAAATTTTTCAAAATATTGTTCTAGATTCATAGCAGATGCTCTTAACGTGAATACTAATGGTTCATTATTTCACATTTAAACAAGCATTATTTTCTATTTATTTTAGTATTTCACTAAATATTAGTATATTATTTTAATACACAGCACTATATGAGAATATTCCACTAAATAATGGATAGTTTTGATAAAAACATATTGGCCTTACTTCAAGATGATGGCTCACTTTCTGTCAGTGACATAGCCGAGCAAGTTGGTTTATCGACCACTCCTTGTTGGCGTAGAATTCAATCCATGGAAAAATCTGGTGTGATTAAATCACGAGTGGTATTAGCATCGCCAGAAAAACTCAATGTAGGATTAACTGTGTTTGTGATGATTAAAACCAACCAACATAATCAAGCATGGCTAGATAACTTTACTGAAACCATTGATGATATGCCGGAAGTGATGGAATTTTATCGGTTAAGTGGAGATGTAGATTATCTACTTAGAATGGTGGTGCCTGATATCAAAGCATTCGACGCATGCTATAAACGTTTGATTACTAAGGTCGATTTTTCTGATATCAGTTCTAGTTTTTCTATGGAAGAATTAAAATATACTACTCAACTTCCATTAGATTACATTTAAATAGACGGTTAACTCGAAGCGATCATCATTTCAGGAAGTAACCAAGATCCGGTTACAATACTACTTCGATAATCGAAATCGTTACCGATTGCCATAATGTTGCTAAACATATCGGTTAAATTTCCAGCGATGGTTATTTCCTCGACAAAATGTTGGATTTCTCCATTCTCTACCCAAAACCCCGAAGCTCCGCGTGAGTAATCACCGGTAATTGCATTGACGCCATGCCCCATCATTTCTGTGACGATTAAACCTTTGCCGAGTTCTTTAATTAATTGCTCGAAGCTTTGACCTGTGTCTTTTAAAAATAAATTATGCGTTCCACCGGCATGAGCTGTGGGTGACATTTTTAGTTTTCTTGCGGAGTAACTATTGAGTAAATAAGTATTGAGTATGCCATTTTCAACAATCATTTGTTCTTTAGTCGCTAATCCTTCGCTATCATGCCATGCACTCGCTAAACCTGACTTGATAAAGGGTTTTTCCTCCAAGTTAAAAAACGAGGGGAAGACTGATTGATCAATTTTATTCAATAAAAAGGAAGATTCTCGGTACAAACTGGTGCCGTTAATTGCACTTTTGAAATGCCCGATTAGTGTTCTTGCCATTTCCGGAACAAAAAGCACTTTTGCTTTTTGTGTGTTAATTTTTCTTGAATTTAGTCTAGCGATTGTTCTTTCTGCAGCCTTTATTCCAATCACTGAACCTGGCTCAATATTTTTGGCATCTCGTGACGCGCTATACCAGTAATCCCTTTGTTTCCCTTTATCTCCTTCTGCTAATAAAACACAACTTAAGCTATGGCGAGTTGAAGGTGTCATTGCTGAAAAACCATGGGAGTTAGCATAAAAATGTAAGTTTCGGTGACTACTAAAGGAAGCACCTTCACTATTACTAATTTTATCACTAAAGGATAAACCAGCTTGTTCACATTCTAAAGCCAAATCTTTAGCCGTTTCTGCATTAATCCCCATTGGGTGATCTAATTCTAAATTAATCGGCTTTGTTGCCATTAATTCCTTATCAGCTAAACCGGAAAAAGAATCTGCTTGGGTAAATTTTGCAATGTTGAATGCAGCCTCTACCGCCTCCTTTAATGCTTTAATCGACAGATCACTTGTCGATGCATTACCTTTTTGTTTTCCACAATAAACGCTAATTCCGCAACTATTATCGCGATTATATTCCAGTGTTTCTATTTCTTGATTTCTTACGGAAACACTCAGTCCAACATCTTTACTAAAACCAAACTCAGTTTCAGTAGCCCCTAATTTATTTGCATAATCTAAAAGCTCTTCGCTGACACTTTGAAAGAATTCGCTTTCTTTTTCCAAGTTCAAATTATCTGCTGAAGACCTATCTATTGTAGAATTAGGGTTAGAATTTTTATTGATTTTATTACACACTCTTTCTTACTCTCTATTGATGATTTTCTATTATTACTTTCGTCATTGCTTTCGTTATTACCTGCACTTAAATCGCTAAATTAGTCACATCATTAATTTTTAAATAATCAATTAGTCGCTCTTTTGCTACTTGTCTTTTCTTTTCATTTTTAGCTGATTGACAGTTACGAATACTTTGCCTTAAATTCTGACGTTCTATTTGTGGATTTCCCCCTAAAAACAATTCAATTTCTTCACCATTAGCAACTAGTAATGATTCTATCAATTTATCCATTTTATTCAATTTTGGCTGTACACGACTCTCTTCACTCTCGGTATCTTGAACTTCGTTGGCGTTCTGTTGCATAGTGCTAATATTCGCTTTTTCCTTATTATCCAAATATTCGCGTATTGCACTTTCGCTCTCGCTTCTCAAACACTTTCCTATAAACATTAAATGACGTTTTCTTGCGAGGTTTGTAGTCATTTTTTGATAATCTAATAAACTTTTAAGGGTGACTTCACCTACTGGTAAATTTTCAACAATACTGGTTTTTAATTTCGCCAATTCTAATCCGAATTTTTTCAAATCCTGAGCCTGATTTTTAAGCTTAGTTTTACTGACAAAATCGTCTTGCTCTTTATCAAACTCTTTATCACTTTTATATTTGTTTCTTCTTTTGTTTACGCTCATATTCTCTACCTTGTTCCGCCAACTGTCAGTTCGTCTATTTTAAGGGTTGGTTGACCAACACCCACCGGTACGCTCTGCCCAGCTTTACCACAAATACCAACCCCTGCATCTAACTCTAAATCATTACCAACCATACTGACTTTAGTTAGCACTTCTGGTCCATCACCAATTAAAGTAGCTCCTTTCACTGGCGCGGTTATCTTTCCATTCTCAATCAAATAAGCTTCACTCGTAGAAAATACAAATTTCCCTGAAGTTATATCTACTTGCCCACCGCCGAAATTAGGTGCATAAATTCCTTTTTTAACTGAACGTATTATTTCTTCTTTTTCACTTTCGCCAGCCAACATATAGGTATTTGTCATGCGAGGCATTGGTAAGCAGGAATAAGACTCCCTACGACCATTTCCTGTCACTTTTTGCTTCATTAATTTAGCATTCATTTTATCCTGCATGTATCCGCTCAAAATGCCATTTTCTATTAGAGTGGTTGTTTGAGTGGGTGTACCTTCATCGTCCATAGACAATGAACCGCGTCGGTTCAATAAAGTACCATCATCGACAATCGTACATAATTTTGAAGCAACTTGTTGCCCCACTCGTCCGCTAAATGCGGATGATCCTTTTCGATTAAAATCACCTTCTAATCCATGTCCAATCGCTTCGTGTAACAAAACGCCAGGCCAACCACTTCCTAGAACAACGGGCATTACACCCGCTGGTGCATCAATCGCTTCGAGGTTAATGTTGGCTTGGTTGATCGCTTGATCGACTAATTTATCTAATAATTGGTCTGTCAATATTTGATAAGTGTTTCTACCGCCGGCACCGGAACTACCACTTTCGGTTTTACCATTTCTTTCAATTAAGACAGTCACGCCTACTCGAACTAAGGGTCGAATATCAAAAGCAAATGTACCATCGGTTGCGCAAACTAATACTTTTTCGAACATCCCTGATATAGAGGCCATGACTTCTTTGGTGTTTAATTCCTTAGCCCTAGCAAGTTTGTCTAGTTTATGTAATATGGCTATTTTTTCATTTTCCGTCAAACTCATTAGCGGATCATTTGCTTGATAAACAGAAGATATTTTACCTTTTGAATTCTCTATTTTTAGCAACGAGCTTTTACCTGATTTGGCAATCGATTTTGAAGCTGATGCAGCATCCGTAAGTGATTGAACATCCAACTCTTCGGTATAGGAAAAACCTGTTTTATCTCCAACTACAGCTCTAACACCAACGCCTTTATCGCTTGAATAACTTCCACTTTTGACAATCCCTGATTCTAATGACCAAGATTCTTGACGGACGGATTGAAAGTAAAGTTCAGCAAAATCAATTTGATGACTTGCCATCGACGATAGGATTTTATCAATTTGGTCTTTATCAATTTCCAATTCATTGAGGAAATCAGTTTTAGACGAAACTAAATCAATCTTTGTATTACTATTTTCTAACTTCTCATTCATAGTTTTCACTTTTAAATATTTTGGGGCTTTGCTTATTTTGTCTATTCTTTCTAATTTATTATTCTAATTTACTATTTTGGTATGGGTCAATACTGGAAAATCTATACGACTCTGTTTTTGCATGCCTCTATCAATTGAATGCAAAACAACCCCACTCCCCTCTTTCAATTCGGCCAAAATCTCCCCAGTATGAGAAACTATCATGGATTGTCCCCATGTTTCCCTACCATTCTCATGTTTCCCACTCTGAGCCGACGCAACAAAGTAACATTGGTTTTCAATCGCTCTAGCCCTAATCAATACTTCCCAATGTGCTCTCCCTGTTGTATGGGTAAACGCCGCGGGCATGATAAATATCTCGCAACCATCTAACGCCATTTTTCTAAACAATTCGGGAAAACGTAAATCATAACAAACCGCCAAACCTATTTTACCCCAAGGTGTGTCAAAGGTAACTGGGGATTCACCTGCTTTAGAGTATTTAGACTCACAATAACTTTTTGTATTATCCTCTACTTCCACATCAAACAGGTGTATTTTATCATACCAACAATTAACCGTACCGTCTGGCTGAAAAACGTAACAACGACCAAAGGGGCGTAATTTATCTTCCGATTCTATCGGGTGAGTACCCGCCACTAACCAAACATTATTTTTTTTAGCTGACTCACTCATTGCTTTTTGCATAATGCCTGTATGCGCTGTTTCCATATGATCAAATTTATCGGTTTCTTTAATACCCATAAATGCAAAATACTCTGGTAATACAATGATATTTGCGCCGGCTAAAGCAGCATCATCAATTAACGATAAAGCAGTATCAATATTGCTTTGAAAGTTAGCGCAGGATGTCATTTGTACGCTGGCGATGATAAGTGGACTAGTCATTATTTTTCTCATCATCTTCATCGTTGGTATTACTCTTCACTTTAGTTTTTGCTTTATTTTGCTCAACTTTCATTCTAATGTCTTCTTTGATACTTTCATCTTTATCTTGAACCTTTACATTCTCGTTAGCTTGTTCTTCGCCAAGTATTTCCTCATCCAAATTAATCTTAACGCGCTTTTTAGACTTCTTTATTTCATCAACAATAGGTTTCTCATAACTTCCGTGAACTCGATAGTCTATTTGAGTAGCAACATCGATAGCGGGTTCCATAATTTTATTCAGTAAATATAAAATGATACCTGTCGTTGGCTCTAGCGCCCATGCTGCAAGGACAGGGAAACTTGAAGTGATATGAGGTGATACAATCGCGTGTTGTTCTACAGTTTCATTATTTAAATCAGTCTTTCCATAAAGCCAAACATCCGCAWCKYKYYYKYYKAYASYRRTAWCRTARRTTGWTATMWCMYYRTYATYWATYTYRWMARYWMMKCSMWWASMAWCRKAAMRRARWYYKWTTTTGTACACATCTTTAAAATCAAAAGTTAATTTTCTTAATATCGATTTCAAATTAAATAAAGCAATAATTCGTCCATCCGCATCACTGATTTGAGATAGATAGCCCTTGCCAAAATCCAATCGACCATATCCACTTAGTTTTTTATAGTCGACTCGCCACGGACTATTATCCCAGTTTAAATTACCAATCACCTTACCATTACTATCCTCAATACTCGGCGTAAACCCCCACCTCTTTAACATCGTTCCAACATTATTAGTCGATAAAGTGAAATCAACATTAGTTTTTTCATAGTTGCTCTTTTGATAGTTAGCACTCTCAATAATCTCACCATCATTCTTGTCAGATAAATTCATCGACCATAAAGCACTAAGAGAAACTTGATGATCCTTCCCTTTTTCGACCTTAGCCTTAAGTGAAATACTTTTGTCACCTTCTTCGCTCTTTCTAACGCTTGCTCTAAAGTTGCCTACGTTTTTCTCATTAAATTGACAAAGATTACAATTAATGTCCATGTCTGGCAAAGAAGAATAAATACTAAAATGACGAATCATTTGCTCTTTTGCTTGTTTTTCAATTTCCAAATCATCTCGAATTTCATCCYGAATTTCATCTTGACTGGATTCGTCCTCAAATTGAATATCTATATTCTCAGCATTTACTAACCAMGGTGACTTGTCATCAAAAAGAATRTCCACATTTCCCTGCTGACTGTTTAAACTTAAACGCCAAGGCAAGTCCAAATACTTATCCGCTGTTAACTCAACTGCGGATATTTCCTTTAGTCCTGGTATTAATATTCGATTAACCGATAAGTCGACTTTATTAACAAGCCATTCCACACCCTTTTTTTCTATTTCATTGGGATCTAGATCTGTAGCATAATTAATTCCAATTTGATCGATAAATGTAATCCATTCCTTCAAATTGATTTTCTCTAAATCTCCATGCATCGTTAAACCGTTAGGGTAAGTCCAATTGGTTTGCACCTGACTCAACACATCCAATGATTCAACTTGATCTGGTTTTTTAGATTGACTATCACTTACATCGACAAAAACACTATATTCGTTATCCTGTTTTGTTAACCATTCAGCTTTAAGACCATTCCATTTGATTTTACCTTGTTGTGAATTGTTAGCTTTGCTCTTTACAAATGTTAGATCAAGTTGAAAAGGTGTATTGGCATCTTTTTTCTTGCTTAAAAAATCAGGCATACTAAAAGAAAGCCCATTGAGGTCTGAACTGAAATTAACTTTTATTTTCGATGTTTTTTCCCCTTTATCAGCTGAACTAATAGTAGAATCAGTTAACACATTATCAATAAAAAATATTTTCCCTGTAAAACCTGCTTCACCAGTTAAAAATTCTGACCATCCTCCATCAATAAATTGATCAACCGTTGAACTAGAAAAGGCTCCGTTCAATTCCAGTTCCATAAAAGTATGTTCTTTATTAGCATTGTTATATTTATCTACTGACTGAATATTAGCTTGTATTAATTTGCCATTAACTTTGCCCGACATTTCACTCTTAACGATACCTTTTTCGTTAAATGCTAGTTTACCTCTAACAGATTTAACTTGAACAAAAGGAAGGTTTAAAGTGAAATTATTACCTACTGGTTCAACGCTACCTAACAAACTTATTTTTGAGTGAGGTTTTTGTTTGCCTTTATTGGTAGCCGAATCATTAGAAACAGGATCGTCAGATAATGGGACGGTTAACTCTATTGCTGTTTTCAATTTTCCACTGAAGTCCAAATCCTCTAATCCATTAGAAATAAAATCTAACGGTGATTCTTTTAGAAATGTTCTGGCCTGATTGTTCAAACTTGCAATATTGAGATTAAGCTCTAAAATTGAATTTTCTGAACTCATATCTGCAATTTGGATCGAAGACGAGGTTAATAAGTTGCCTAGTGATTCGGCAGAATCTACATTAATTGACATTCCAGAACCTTCAAATAATAAATTTGCTTTCGCGTTAGTAACTAACGGCCAATCTGGCAAATATCGATAAGTTGCATTTTCTACTTTTGCTAAAACTGCAAATATCCCAGAATTATTAGCGTAAGGGAATTCCTTTAGAGGGCCACGCAATATAACATTTGTATCAAATAATGTTCCATTTTTAAGGCTAGAATCTAGATAATCGACCAAGCTGTTTGACATTATACCTGTTGGTAAGTATCGGAATATCTGTGAAACAGTCCCTTTAAGTATGTTCGCTTTAAGACTCAAATTAGGTTGCTTGTTATCGAAGTAAAATTTAGCATCCGCTCTTATATCAAGATCGGAGTTTGCAAACGCTAATTCCGAGATATAAAGATAATTGAATCCTTCACTCAAATCACTCATTATATTGGCACTAAATTTTTCTACTGAGATTGTTTCTCTGAATAACTCATCAACAATCAATTCACTTAAACCACTTTCAATTCTGCTTTGTAATATTTGTTTCTCGAAATCAATTAGAACCCAACCATTTAGGTCAGAAAATGTAGGAATATTTTTTCTACTTTTCATTTTTAAATTCGAAAACTTAAAACTCAACGGAGAGCTAATCCATTTCGTTTTTCTTTTCGTGAAATTTATTTTAAAGTGTTCAACCTCTAATGATGTTCCACTTTCCTTCAACCAAGCAATGCCTTCTAAATTTTCAGATAACACTGATGGCAAATAATTAAGGAATGATGAAAAATTGAAATCCTTTATCAATATATCCCATGAAATATTTTCTTTTTCTTCATGCGAATATTTAAAAGCTATTTCTTTAATTTCATGTGTAAGTGTTTTTTCATTATCGGAATTCACATGACGATTTAAAGTCTTCTCATTTTGAACACCAATTGTCAAATCGTGTAATACAGCATAACCATGGTGATAATCCTCGTTGCGCCAAGATAAAATGGTCGATAGTTCATTACTTCCAGCCAAATTAATTTGAGCATCCATTCTTTGCCAATGTCGGCTTTGCCATCTAGCCCACATTTCTATTGTTGCAACTGTTTTGGAATTAGTCTTGTCTATCTCAGACAACCCTCCATCATTTAATAATCTAACACTTCGACTTCCATCATCTTTAACTATTTTGTTTTTGTCAAAAATGTGTCCTATTTTTGGAAAGCTTGCTAAGTCAATTTCGTTAACGTTCAAGTAAAGGTTAGTATAGTCATCCTTTTCTTCAGTCCCATGAAATACTTCAGCAATTAGTTCTATTGAGTTTGAATGTTGTGTAGATTCTGTAATATGTTTTAAATGGCCAACTAATTGATGATTGTCAGCGTAGCGTTTTACGGTTAGGTTATCTACGTCATAATTGAAACTTGAACCATCCAAAGTCATCAATTGCAATTTTGAATTTATAATTTCAATTTTTTTCTGAGCCACTAGCAATTCAAAAAAACGTTTACTTGTATCTTCAATCTGACCATCATTAAGAGGAAGAACTTCGGTATTTTTCTTTAAGGTTGAAAACGTATTTAATTTAACACCTAACTTTCTGTCAATATAAAATCGTATATTGGCGCTTTGTAATAATATTGCATGAGTAGAGTATTCGCGATTTAAGATAGATGAAAGTATATCAAACTCGATAGAAAGAGAACCGACTTCAAAAAGGTTAAATGTTTTATCATCAGAAAGAAGTGAAAAATTGATCAATGATAAGCTAGGGCCACTAGATGACCATTTTGCCGAGATTGAGTCTACTTCAATATCAATTTGGTAATGGTTTTCGATCCAATTAACAATCTCTGGTTTATACCGATTAACTTCCGGAAGCAATAATTCGAGCAACAAAAAAATTGTTGCTAAACTGATAATACAGAAAGCAAAAAATAACCATATCTTATTAACGATATAGCTTAGCACTCTAACATTGAGTGGCTGATTAGTTTTCTTATTTGACATAACGTCTAATCGTCTGCATAAGATTACAGTGATGTTTAAAGTAAGACGACATCAAATTGCTCTTGAGTATATAAAGGTTCAGCCTGAAATCTTACTGGCTTATTAATCATTGATTCAAGTTCCGCTATATGCGTAGTTTCTTCATCCAACATTCTATCAACTACTTCTTGAGAAGCTAAAACCAAATATTTTTTTGCATCATACGCCATAGCAGAACGATGCAACTCGCGCAATATTTCATAACATATGGTTTGTGCCGTTTTTATAGTGCCTCGACTATCACAAGTAGGGCATGTTTCGCAAAGCGTATGTTCTAAACTTTCACGATTACGTTTTCTCGTCATTTGAACCAAACCAAGCGATGAAACTTCTGAAATTTGAGTTTTCGCACGATCTTTTTCGATTGCTTTTTCAAGCGTACGTAATACTTGCCGCTTGTGCTCGTCTTCTTTCATATCAATAAAATCAATAATGATCATACCGCCTAAATTGCGTAATCTAATTTGACGAGCCAATGAAGAAGCCGCTTCCAAATTCGTTTTGAAAACAGTATCTTCCAAATTTCGATAACCGACAAATGCTCCGGTATTAACATCAATTGTTACCATCGCTTCTGTTTGCTCAATRATCARATATCCACCRGATTTTAAATTCACTTTTCGTTCTAACGCTTTTTCAATATCATCTTCYACATTAAAAAGATCAAACAAAGGCCTCTCACCTGTATACAATTCTAAACACTCACTTAACTCAGGGGTAAACTCATTTAGAAATTCTAACAATGTATTGTGAACTGACTCTGAATCAATGCGTATTTTTTCAACGTGCGTGGGAGCTAAATCTCTAACAAATCTGCGAGCAAGATCAAGATCTTCATGTACTAAGCTAGGCGCTTTAGCTTTTTGTATTTGTTTCCCTATTCTCTCCCAAAGTTTATTCAAAAATTTCACATCAGCCACTAATTCTGAAAATTCGGCACCTTCAGCTGCAGTCCGTACAATATAGCCATGCAATTCCTCGGTTAATTTTGCTTTAGAATTTTCTTTTTTGTTTTTAACTTTATCAGTTTGAAATTGCTCTCGTTCTTTAAGAATAATATCTTTTAATCTTTGCCGTTCATTCTCATCTTCAATACGTTGAGAAATACCAATATGTTGATTATCTGGCATTAAAACCAGAAATCTAGATGGGATGGTTAAGTGAGTCGTTAAACGTGCTCCTTTAGTACCTAACTCATCTTTGATCACTTGTACGGTAATTGTTTGTCCATCGTGTAGAAGCTCTCTTATATCTTGTGCAGGGATTGCATTTTCTTCATTCATTTCAGCTTCWGAATTTGGYAATATTTCCGCCGCATGTAAAAATGCCGAGCGCTCRCGWCCAATRTTAATAAAGGCMGCYTGCATACCTGGAAGTACTCGGATWACYTTACCTCGATATATGTTACCGACAAGCCCCCGACTTGATGCGCGCTCAATAAAAAGTTCCTGTAACATTCCACTTTCTAAAACCGCAACTCTGCTTTCTTGAGGCGTTACACTAAATAGTATTTCTTCTTTCATTTTTAATTGTTTCACATTCTCGATTTRTAATTTTAAATAACTAATAACTAATTTTTTTAAGCAATTGACTGGTCTCATATAAAGGTAAACCAACAACACCAGAATAACTTCCTTCAATAGAAGTAATATATTTCGCTACATAGCCTTGAATAGCATAACTTCCCGCTTTACCTTGCCACTCATCCGTTTCCAAATATCTTTCAATATCTATTTTTTCTAATTTCATAAAACTAACATTGGTAATTGAATCAATGGTTTCAATTTTTACGTCATATTTTCCATCAATAAACGCTCTATTTAAGTTATTCCTATCCGTTATATTCCTATCTCTTAAATTCATCTGCGTATAAATAACGCTAACGCAGGTAATCACCTGATGAGTTTTACCCGACAATTCCGTTAGCATTTGATAAGCATCGTGACGATTTTCTGGCTTGCCTAAAACTCTACTGTCGATGGCAATGCTGGTATCTGCCGCTAATACTGGATAATCCTTCAATTTTTGATTCGATCTCTGCTTTAATAGCCGCCGATTTAATAACCATCCTGCTCTAGCTTTCTCTATCGACATTCTTCTCACATAATGAAGTGGTTTTTCATTTTTATTGAGCGATTCATCAATTTCACTATCAATGATTTCAAATTCAACATTAATCTGTTCTAATAATATTTTTCTTCGAGGTGATTTTGATGCCAAATAAATTTCATTCATAGCATTCTTTCACTCATCGTCATTTTTTTCATAAACTGTTTATTACTTTCAAATTCATTTCTGCGTTAACCTTCTTTACAGAAATTTCGACGCACATCACGTAAAATAATAAAGACCCAAGGCCACAAAATAAGCGATGTAAAAACGGGAAACCAATAAGAAAAATCAAAGCTAATAGGCTGAATGAATTTTCTTAGTATTAGTCCCAATAACATGTGGATGCCAATAACTACCCCAATATTAATCGACTGCTTCCATCGTGGAAAAAGCCTTAATCTGTGATAAAGTAACTGAATCAAATAGGCAACTAAGGCCAATGACATAGCGTGTATGCCAAATAACGTTCCATATAAAACATCCGCTACAATACCAACCGACCATCCAACCAACACGCCAATTCGATTTGGCATTGCCATGACCCAGTAGATTAAAACTAACGCCACCCAATCAGGTTTAAATAAGTTAATGCCATCGGGCAAAGGTAAAATACTTAAAAATAAAGCTGCGACAAATGATAAGAAGATGGCAAAACTACCGCTTGAATCATTTTTAATCATTTTTCTGATCTCGCTTTTGAACGAGCCTGTTTACCGAATCATCCAAAGTCCAAACTAAAAGGACAGAGGATAGTTGCGCGAGTTTGGCTGTCGGTTTTGCGGTGATTATAGCGTAAGCTTTTCCTGGATCATGGATGACTTGAGTTACCGTAGCCACAGGGTAACCCTTTGGGAATTTTTGACCTAAACCAGATGTTACTAAACTATCTCCCACCTGAATGTCGGTGGTATCTGTCACATTTGTTAAAATTAATTGATTGATTTGTCCACTGCCAGCCACAATGGCTCGAGCATTATTTCGTGCCACTCGTATTGGGATCGCGTGACTAGAATCCGAAATCATAATCACTCTGGAAGTAAATGTTGAAACGCCGATAATTTGACCAACAATGCCCTGCGCATCAATCACCGTCTGACCAACATAGACTGAATGGTTACTTCCCTTATCAATTAAAAATTCCAAATTAAATGGGTCACTATCAATTTGGATAATTTCCGCCAATAAACGTTTTTCTAATGTTTCATTTTGAGTCCCTAATAGATTTCTTAAACGTGCATTATCCACCTGTAAAGATATAAATTTTTGCAGTTGAGATTTTAAAACTTGGGATTCAGCTTTTAATGCTTGATTTTCGTGGCGTAATTGAGAACGACTCATCATCGATTCACCACCCCAAGAAAAAAATTCCTGCGGTATATCGGCTAAATAAACAAGCGGTGTCACAAAGGTTCCAATAGTAGAACGAACACCTTTTAAATGCTTTTCGTGGTGATCAACAAACATTAAAACCACAGAAATAATCACTACCACAAATAAACGTGTTGTGTGAGATGCTCCCTGAGAAAAAAGGTCTTTGATTGGTCTATCCTATTAAAATGAGGCATTCTAATAGGAACGCTCTAAACTAGGCGTATTTTAGCTGAATTTGGCGCTTTACTCAAAGATTTAAGCGATTGAAACGGTGCTTTTTTGATCTTGTGATTCAAGTGATAAGTGATTGATTATCTGGTTAATTTAGAGATTAAATTATCCTTTTTTAACAAAATTGAGRGCTGATTGAGATTGCGCCTGTTTTACTGAGCCAAGTTTGCTCACTACACGCTTAACAGCGGAACTTAATGACCATATTTCGGCACTTGCAACGGCATCTGTCCACTCGTAAACACTGCAACCTTCGGCAAAGGAATCCATATAAGCGACTCGAAAGGAAATGATATTTTTGAAAGCCGATAATTGTGATGTTTTATTCACCTGATCWATCACCTSTTGCGAWGACTTWACCCGTTTRCGRACYCGRTTCCAAACAATCTTACAGGTTAAGTTTTTGTTATATTTTACCGCTTCATTGATCAACTTTTCAAAGGAAGTAAACGACCAAATTTCAACCGAGGATGGCGCTAAAGGAATAATGATAAGATTTGAAGATAATAGCATTGACCGAACTAAAGAATTAACATGCGGAGCGCCATCAATCAAAATATAATTATATTCATTTTTGTATTTATGAATAAGCGAATTTAATTGAGCCGGCGTTGAAGCCGTTTTGATATCTAAACCAGTTTCAACATATAGCTCATCGCGTATGGCATACCACGCGCTCAAAGAATGTTGCGGTGGATCGCAATCAATCATTAAGACTTTCGCATTTTGGCAAAGAGTCACTGACAAATTTGCACACAAAGTGCTTTTACCAACACCACCTTTGGACTGTGCAATACCTATTATTTTGGCGGTCATATTAAACTCCTAAAATCCGACTCTCATTCCTAAATCTATGGGAACGTAGCTAATCTACTGATAATGTAGGAGTTTTTAGACCAAAATGCAATGATAATTTACTCGAAAAGAGGCAATTGGTTCTAATTAGCCTTTGAGTTTTATTGCCTTTCTAGCTCTAACAGACGCTGTTTGCGCCAAAGTCCGCCACCATAACCAGTTAATTGACCATTTTTACCGATCACACGATGGCAAGGAATGATAATCGCGATCCGGTTATCGCCATTAGCACTAGCAACCGCGCGCACAGCCTTTGGATTGCCTATCGAAACTGCTTGCTGTTGATAGGAGCGTGTGTCGCCATACGGAATTTCCTTTAACGCATTCCAAACTAGTTCTTGAAATTCGGTACCTATAACATCTAAAGGCACTTTAAAATCACTTAAATCTCCTTTAAAATAGTTGCTCATCTCTTGATTTAATTTATTAAAAAATGGGCTTTCACCGGTTATAAATTGAGCGTTATGCCATTTGGTTAATCTCTTTAATTGAGTTTCTAACATCGGCCGATCAAAAAATTCCAGCAAGCAAATACCTTTATCCGTCGCACCAACTATCATCGGGCCTAATGGTGAAACGATACGATTTATAGTAATAATATTCTGAGTTTTACTGGCTTTAGGTGATAATCCAACTAGTTTCTTAAAAGCGTCAGAAAAGCCACTCAAAGAATCGTAACCAGAATCCATTGCCGTCTGTGTAACTTTTGATTGATGTTTTATTAGTCCAATTGCCTGATTTAATCTCAACGAGCGTAAATAGGCCTGAAACGTCATATTATGATGTTTATTAAACCATCGTCTCAAAGTGGCAGGTTCAATCCCCCGCTCTTTTAATTGCCAATCTTTAATTCTGAAGTTTTCTGAAGTGGCAACATCTTTTAGAAGCGATTCAATCCATTGTGGTGTTTCGCCTAAAGGCTGTTGAGGTTTGCAAATTCGACAGGGACGAAATCCGTAACTGAGTGCTTGATGGCTATCAATATAGTATTCGCAATTTTGTTCTTTAGGTTTTCTTGCGGTACATGAGGAACGGCAAAATATCCCCGTTGTGACAATGCCGGCAACAAAAATACCTTCGTAAGCAACATCCTTGTTGCAAAGGGCTTTGTACATTTCCTCTCTAGAGGGTAGAGATATTTGTTTCGATTGCATCATGTCGGCTTTGCGTTAACTAATTCTAATTGCAAATTATGCAATAGCTAAATATATTTAACAGCCGATTTTTGAACACGTAATTTTTTTAATCATTAATAATTAGTCAATGTCCAAAATAACGTACTGAGCGCCTGAACCCGGTCGGTTAACTAGCACAGGTACGCTCCCACTTTTCGGTAAAGATTCTATGATTCTTTTAAATTCAATCAAGTTACTAGTACTACTCAATTGAACTGATTGGATAATATCACCTTCTCTAATTCCAGCATCCGCAACCGCACCTTGCTCTACTCGAGTCACCATAACGCCATTCTGGATGTTACTTCGTTTAATAATTTCGTCGGGAATGTTCTTAAGTTCAGCACCTAACCAATCTACTTTGCCTGATTTAGGTAACTCTGAATTTGAGGCAACCTGCTCTCCAGTTCTAGAACCGATAGTCACCTTTTTGATTAGCTTATCACGGCCTCTTACAATATGCATTTTAACTGAATCGCCTGGACGATATCGACCAACTACAAAAGGCAGTTCACTGTGATTTTTGATCGCTTTTTTATTAATTTTTAAAACGATATCACCAGCTTTTAATCCCGCTTTATCGGCTGGCGAATCTGGCGCTACATGATTGATTAATGCACCTCTTGATCGCTTAAGTCCAAAAGATTTAGCTAGCTCATAACTAACTTCTTGATAATTAACCCCTAAATATCCTCTCACAACAATTCCATCGTCTTTTAATTGACCCACTACGTCCATTGCTAAATCGATTGGAATAGAAAAAGACAAGCCATTTGATCCGCCGGAGGTGCTCAGGATTTTAGAGTTAATTCCAATAACCTTACCATTCATATCGATTAAAGGCCCTCCTGAATTTCCAGGATTAATTGCTACATCGGTTTGTATGTAAGGGATATATTGCTCACCAACACTACGACTTTTAGCGCTGACAATACCCGCTGTTACTGTCTGTTCATATCCAAAAGGTGCCCCAATTGCGACAACCCATGAACCGACTTTAGTAGATTCGACATCTCCTATTTCTAAAGGTGTGAGATTTTTTTCGGAGATTTTTAAAAGCGCTATATCTGTTTCTGCATCAGTACCAACGATTTCAGCCTCTAAGTCATTGCCATTATGTAGCCTGACAAAAACTTTATCGACGCCTTCTACTACATGATTGTTAGTAATCACATAACCATCTTTTGAAATGATAAAACCGGAACCGCTAGGACCTCGACTGCTTCCGCTAGATGGACGTCGAGAGAAAAAATTTCTTTGCCTCACTTTTACGGTGGTTGAGATGCTGACAACACTAGGTTGAGATTTTTCAACTAATTCTACAAAATCGGGTAATTGAGCCGAAATAGATGCTTGTGAAAAGGAAAATAGCGTAATGGATAACAATGCTAAAAATGATTTAAAATAAGAATTTTTGGATTTAATAAAAGCATTGGACCGGTAAGATAAATAGCTAAGCGATGTTATTGGCGCTAAATGACTCATTTAGTTTCCTCTTGAAGTNATTTTMSGWWGTTTAYANCYGKKMGNTCTCGAWAGAAAAMTWTTASGAYTCKAYCGARYTAACAATTYTGACCATCTTAATYTGRTATTGTTCGTGAYMTTKWCTYTTATGATTGTAATATTTTGTGATCATAAATCCAGTAAACAAACCAATTATTGCAAAAAATATTGTAACAAGTTGATTTGATTCACTATTAATCCAAAAATATTCAAATAGAAACGCAGTAGAAACTAGCTCGCCGATTAAAGCAAAGACGAAAAGCCCTAAAATAGGTACAAAATAGGAAATTAAAGAGGCTTTGGTGACGCTAGAAATAGGTATCTCGAGGACAACTTGTTCACCGACTTTTGCATTTAAGGAGTTTTTGACTTGACTAACAAAGACTTTACCAGAAAGATATTTTTCAATGAGCCCATTGCCACATGAGTCAGATAGTTGGCAACTACCACAAGCTAATTGATTTTTTGTGACAATACTGGCTATTTCATCGTCGATACTAGAAATAATGCCAATCTCTTGAAACCGGCTCTCTTGGAATTGGCTCTCTTGGAACATTGATTTAAATAAAATGAAGCTTAATTTACTTTGGAGTATTTTCTTTTATCTTTGCATCTTCTGACTTGCTTTTAAGAGACTGATTTTCATGCATGATGCGAGTCGAACGACGTAAAATATTTTCCCATTGTTCTTTAGAAAAGCGAATAGTTCCAACGCTTTGCCCTCTAACCGCTCTAGCAAATGGCGCGATAGCTTCTTGCTCAGATTGCCTAGCTTTACTCATAAACATATCGTTGAAAAACTCTAACTCTTTTTGTTCGGCGGTTTCTAACCAGTAATTTTCTGGATCAATAGCCTCAGGCGTCACAATAGCTTTCTTTTGCAGAATTGGCGATGACTGTTGAGTTGCTATATCAGAGTTAAAAACACCATCATTTGCGACTTGAACTGACTGTACAGAAATAAAAGTAGCAACCGCTACTGAAGCTGCAATCGCCATACCGCCGGTTAACTTTTTGATTTTTGAAAATAATGGTATAACGTTATTGTTAGATTTGTTTATAGATAGACGGTCTGTAGAACTACTATCACTAGACGGAGCAAAAATAGTGGGTTCAGCATCAATTTTTTTGCTCACCGCATTAATAAAACCCATGCTAACAGGGGCATTCACTTCTTCGCGCAAGATTTTACTAACCAAATTATATCGATAAAAAGACTCATTAACGCCATCTTCTTTTAATAACTCACTAAGTTCCTCAGAAGCAATTTGTTCATCTAACAAATCTGAAAACTGGCTATTTAAAGCCGAGCTGTTTAAAGCTAAGTCTTCTGATTTTAATTGAGTGTTATCAATTGTTTGGGTCATATTTTACCTATATGGTTCAATTTACTTACTTTCAGTTTGCTTGCTTTAAATTTGTGATATTTTTAACTTAGGCTTTGAACCAGCTTTATTTCGATATAAGCTATCTAAAAGCCACTTTTACAAACATATCAAAGGTATTTGCACAATTCTGACACAAGAAATCACAATTAGTTCACATTGTTCAAAAATAATTAGATTTTATCAATCAACGGTTTAATCTGCTCATCAATCGTCTCTCTAGCCCGAAATATTCGCGATCGAACCGTTCCAACAGGGCAATCCATTGACTCAGCAATTTCTTCGTAGCTCATTCCTTCTATTTCTCTTAGCGTTATGGCTGTTTTTAAATCTTCTGGTAATGAGTTGATAGTATCAAAAATAACTTTTTTCAATTGGTCGCGCATTAGTAGCGTTTCAGGAGATGCATGCTCTTGAAGCGAGCCGCCTATCGTATAGGTCTCAGCTTCTTGCGAATCAATATCGGAGCTTGGTGGACGTCGTCCGCGTGCCGTTAAATAATTTTTAGCCGTATTAATCGCAATACGGTAAATCCAAGTGTAAAACGCACTTTCACCTCTAAAGTTAGGCAAAGCTTTATAAGCCTTAATAAAAGTATCCTGAGCGACATCATTCACTTCTGCGTGATCGCTAATAAATCGACTAATGATAGAAAATATCTTATTTTGATATTTTATCACTAATATATCGAATGCTTTTTTGTCTCCCGCTTGAACTCGCTTGACCAACTCGGCATCCAAATCTCTTGACGATAATTCTTTTGACATTAAACCTAATTCTTATGTTTGGTTGTTTTATAGTGTAGTTGCAATAACGTTCTAATCTAGTTCTACAAAAGCAGAACTTACACTGACTATATTATTTCTGCATAGTTTCATATTAAACAGAAATAATAGCGAAAAATTTAAACCCCGTATTTAATTAAAATTATATCATCAATGTGAGAATATAAAAATATTCTATAGCATTTGTTAATTAACAAATGCAAAATGGTTAGTGAAAGAAAATTAAATGGTTAAGACTAAAGCGTAATGACTAAAAAACAAGCTTCAACCCAACAGGTTTCTGATGTATTAATTATCGGCAGTGGCGCCGCAGGTCTTACCTGCGCTCTTCATCTAGCAGACCATTTTAACATAAATATTATCTCTAAAGGTCAACTCAGTGAAGGTGCAACCTTTTATGCCCAGGGCGGAATAGCGGCAGTCTTAGATAATGAAGATTCTATTGAAGCTCACGTTGCAGATACAGTCAAAGCAGGAGCTGGGCTATGCCATAAAGATGCCGTTCAATATACGGTTGAAAATAGCAAACAGTCTATTCAGTGGTTAATTGATAGAGGCGTTGAATTTAGCAAACAAGATCCAGCACTTCAAAAGGATCAACAATCAAACGATATAGGAAAAGACTACCACCTAACTCGCGAAGGTGGGCACAGTCATCGTCGAATTATTCATGCCGCCGACGCCACCGGCAAAGAAGTTCAAACAACCTTATGCCAGTCAGTCAAAAACAATAACAAAATAAAAACCTTTGAAAATTACAATGCTGTCGATTTAATTACAACACATAGTCTGGGTGTTATAGGCGAGGTTAATCAAATACATGGTGCTTATGCACTTAATAGGCAATCTGGAAAGGTAGAATCTTTTCAAGCAAAATATGTCGTGTTAGCTACCGGTGGTGCAAGTAAAGTCTATCTTTATACCAGTAATCCCGATGTTTCAAGTGGTGATGGAATAGCTATGGCTTGGCGTGCGGGTTGCCGAGTCGCCAATTTAGAGTTTAACCAATTTCACCCCACTTGTTTATTTCACGGCAAAGCCAATTCCTTTTTAATTTCCGAAGCTTTACGAGGAGAAGGCGCCTTTTTAAAACTTCCTAACGGTGAACGTTTTATGCAACATTTTGATGAACGAGCCGAATTAGCACCAAGAGACATTGTTGCAAGAGCGATTGATCATGAAATAAAACGCTTAGGCGTTGATTGTCTTTATTTAGATATTAGTCACAAAGAACCTGAATTTATCACCAGTCATTTCCCCACAATCTATCAGCGTTTGTTAGAACTCGGCATAGATATCACCAAAGAGGCAATCCCGATTGTTCCAGCCGCTCATTATACTTGTGGTGGTGTTGTCGTGGATAAAAATTCTGTGACTGATTTACCCAATTTATACGCGATTGGTGAAGTCTCATTTACAGGACTACACGGCGCTAATCGGATGGCAAGTAATTCATTATTGGAGTGTCTCGTTTTCGCAAAAAATGCTGCTGAAAGCATACTTGCTGAAGAGGCTAAACCCAATCACTCTTCGACGCTTTCAAAAGATGATTTATCAATCCCAAAATGGGATGAAAGCCAAGTTTCTGATTCAGATGAAGCGGTAGTGATATCCCACAATTGGCATGAATTAAGACATTTAATGTGGAATTACGTTGGCATTGTTAGAACAACCAAGCGATTAGAAAGAGCAAAACGTCGAATTCAATTATTGAAACAAGAAGTAAAAGATTATTATTCACACTTTAAAATTTCGAGTGATTTATTAGAGCTTAGAAACTTAATAACCGTTGCTGAATTAATCATAGAATGTGCGATGAGACGAAAAGAAAGCCGAGGACTGCATTATACTCTCGACTATCCGGAAACAACCGAGAAAGAAAATCCGAGCGACACGATACTATCTCGCTTTAACTAAACCTCAAATATCAGAGTCCTAACTTAAACTATAAACACTGGAAATTTTTAAAGACTTTTTTACCACAGAGGCACAGAGAACGCAGAGTAAAAAATGATTTAGGTCTTAATATCTTTCTTATCTCTTCTTTATATTCTCTGTGCCCTCTGTGGTAAATTTTTATCTTTTATCTTTTATCTTTTAAACCGGCTACATCCGTGGCATTCCGCCACCCTGAGGCATCATTCCTTGCATGCCTCGCATCATTTTCATCATTCCGCCTTTGCCTTTCAATTTTTTCATCATTTTTTGCATTTGCTTAAATTGCTTGAGCATTTTATTCACTTCCTGAATGTCCGTTCCAGCTCCAGAAGCAATTCTACGCTTACGGGAACCTTTGATTATTTCTGGGAATATCTTTTCTTTTGGCGTCATTGAGTTAATAATAGCTTCCATTCGGTTAGTCATTTTATCATTCATTTGATCTTTTGCGGCTTGAGGAACATTTCCCATGCCCGGCAACTTATCCATCATGCCAGCCATGCCACCCATACTTTTCATTTGCACTAACTGCTCTCTAAAATCTTCTAAATCAAAGCCTTTACCTTTCATCACTTTTTTAGCGAGTTTTTCAGCTTTCTTTTTGTCGATATTCCGCTCAACATCTTCGATTAAGGATAAAACATCACCCATACCTAAAATACGAGAAGCAATTCGTTCGGGATGAAAAGGTTCCAACGCGTCAAGCTTTTCGCCCATCCCCATAAACTTAATCGGTTTACCAGTAATGTGTCTAATTGAAAGCGCCGCCCCGCCTCTTGCATCACCATCGGCTTTAGTCAAAATGACACCGGTTAATGCGAGCGCTTCATCAAAGGCTTTAGCTGTATTAGCCGCATCTTGGCCGGTCATACTATCTACAACAAATAGCGTTTCTGCGGGATTAGCTAGTTTATGGATCGCTTTAATTTCAGCCATCATATCGTCATCAATTGCCAACCGTCCGGCGGTATCAATAATCAGAACGTCACTGAATTCTTTTTTTGCTTGTTTTATCGCAGCTTTAACAATATCAATCGGTTTCTGATCAGCACTACTAGGAATAAAAGTCGCACCAACTTCTTCGGTCACCATTTTCAACTGCTCAATCGCTGCTGGGCGATAAACATCGGCACTAACTAATGCAACAGACTTCTTTTCGCGTTCCATTAGATATTTAGCTAGTTTGGCACTCGATGTTGTTTTACCAGCACCTTGCAAACCAGCCATTAAAATAATTGCAGGCGGTTGCGCTTTTAAATCCAAGGTTTCATTGGCAGCGCCCATAGCTGCCACTAATTCACTTTGAACAATTTTTATAAAAGCTTGCCCCGGCGATAAACTAGATTTGACTTCTTTACCTAACGCGCGGTATTTAACTTTAGTGATAAAATCTTTAACCACAGGCAACGCAACATCGGCTTCCAAAAGCGCCATACGTACTTGGCGTAAGGTTTTCTGGATATTTTCATCAGTAATTCGGCCTTTGCCACTSAGACCTTTAAGAACTTTATTAAAGCGTTCGCTTAAATTATCAAACATAGGGGATCCTAGAAAAATTGAACATGTCGCTATCGGCGCATTATATCGGGTTATCCAAATGATTAAAATAGGATGATTAAAACAAGGCTATTAAAATAAGATAATTAATCTAGGTTAAAACAACCTGACTAAAACAAAATATCGGTAATAAACCAAAACAGTCCTCTATTTAACCAGAGAAAGAGCTTCACGAATGACCTCAATACCAGCATTTGGCTTAGTCGCAGACTCACTCAGATGTCTGCGCCATTGTTTACCATTCGGCTGTGCATGAAATAAGCCCAATATATGACGGCTAATATGTTGCAATTTACCGCCTTGAGAAATATGTCGTTCTATATAGGGAAGCATCTGCTCGGCAATTTCAACTCTCGATAAAAGCTTTTTATCGCTACCGAAAAACTCATTATCAACCGACGCTAGCATGTATGGGTTATGATAAGCTTCTCGACCAATCATAACGCCATCAACAAAATTTAAGTGGTTCAATGAAGCTTCGATGGTTTTAATACCGCCATTAATAATGATTTCTAACTTTGGAAAATCTTTTTTAAGTTGGTAGACTCTATCGTAAATAAGAGGGGGAATATCTCTATTTTGTTTAGGGCTTAGGCCTGATAAAATAGCTTTGCGTGCATGTACAATAAAGCTATCGCAGCCTGATTCTGCTACAATCCGAACAAAATTAACCAGTTCAGCATAACTATCTTGATCATCAATCCCAATTCGATGTTTAACTGTCACAGGAATTTTACAAGATTGCTTCATAGCAAAAATACCATCTCTAACTAACTCTGGATCAGCCATTAAACAAGCGCCAATTCTTCCTGACTGAACTCGATCCGATGGACAACCAACGTTAAGATTGATCTCGTCGTAACCATAATCCTCACCTATTTTTGCGCATTCAGCGAGAGTTTTAGGATCACTGCCACCCAGTTGTAGTGCAATGGGATGTTCTTCCTGATTAAAGCTTAAAAGTTTTTCTCTATCACCATTGATGACAGCGCCAGTGGTTACCATTTCTGTATATAACAATGACTGTTTGGTTATTAAGCGGTGAAAGTAACGGCAATGGCGATCCGTCCAATCCATCATGGGGGCGATGGAAACGCTTCTATTCAAACTACGAGACATAATCATTATTCGATTTTACGCTTGAATGGTTGCTACTATATTTCGTGAACCACCTTGGTCACGGTGTTCGCAAAGATAGATCCCTTGCCAAATTCCCATATTTAATTTTCCGTTGGTAATAGGAATAGATATTGATGGGCCAATCAATGTTGCTTTAATGTGTGCAGGCATATCATCATCACCCTCGTCATTATGTTGATAATAACTCATTCCATCTGGCACCATTTTGTTGATGTGCGTCTCTAAATCTGTACGAACRGTMGGATCGGCATTTTCATTAAYCGCAAGAGATGCGGATGTRTGYTTRATRAAYAARTGAAGAATTCCACAGTYKATWTTGTCTATATCTTTTAKGTGATTTAATASTTCATCGGTAATTAGATGATAACCTCGGGAGCGAGGCTTTAACGGTATTTCTTTTTGATGCCACATTTGAAACCTATTTAAAAAATGATGTTTTTATATTGGAGATACGATTTTGTTAAAAAGCTTAATTAAAGGTGATAAATCGGTATTAAATCCAGATATATTGGCTTTTAGCCATTCTTCTCTTAAAATTTTTGACCAATCAAATTCATAACCAGCATTAACTGCTAACTCTTCAAAAAAGATTCGTTGAACTCTACCATTGCCATCTCTAAAAGGGTGAATTACATTAAGTTCACAATAAAAATCTGCACTCGACTCCACAAAATGATGAAGAGACAAACCAATCAGGTTGTTTTCATTATTAAGTTTAGTCAGCAATCCTATCGTTTCATGCTCGATTCTATTCATCGTACAAAATCGACTTCCTGATTTACTAATATCGACTTGACGCAATTTTCCAGCCCAATCATAGATATCTTGAAATAAATGAAAATGAATTGATTTGAGATGCTGAAGATGAAACTGATTAAAATGGGGTTTATATTCTTCAGCTCTGGTTAAAGTAAATTCAGCTTCTGCAACTTCAAGCACTTCACTAGACAGAATATTAAGTTTGTTTTTTAGTGTGGATGTCTCTGAGTAGCAATAAATATCATTCTGAACACCATATTTATCTCGCATATTTTGCTTTGAGTTCATTAATATTTTTGCTTGAGGTATTGTTTTTGACAACAACACCTTCGAGGCTCAAACTGGCAAGATAATTTTCTTTTGATCTTTGTTTAAATTTTGCTATTTTTTGCTTAGTCGATAGCATAAAGAACTCCTCAGTTAAGATTATTGTACACCAAGGATATCAATTATTCACTTAAATGAGAATCCAATCAAAAGAAAACCATTTGGTCTATCATTGATTACTGTATTAGATTGACAGGAATAACTCCGATACAACTCCCCATAATAAAAAATTAATACTCGCCATCATAAGCGGGCGTATAGTTTACAAATCGATTGTAATGTCCTTGGAAAGCTACTTTTACCATTCCTATAGGACCGTTTCTTTGCTTGGCAATAATAATTTCAGCAATACCTTTGCTCTCACTTTCAGGGTTATAAACTTCATCTCGGTAGATAAAACATATTACGTCAGCATCTTGCTCGATTGCGCCCGACTCGCGAAGATCAGACATAACAGGTCTTCTATCTGAGCGTTGCTCTAGTGAACGGTTTAATTGCGAAAGTGCAACCACCGGACATTCTAATTCTTTAGCTAAGGCTTTTAGCGAACGAGAAATTTCCGAGACTTCCTGTGTTCTATTTTCAGACATTCCAGGAACACGCATTAATTGCAAATAATCTATCAAGATCATTCCTAACGGCCCTTGCTCTCTGACCAATCTCCGCGAACGACTTCGGACTTCGGTTGGAGTTAATGCAGCAGAATCATCAATAAACAATTTACAATTGTTTTTTAGGATGTTGCTGGCTACTGAGAGATTATCCCAATCTTTATCATCTAATGCACCGGTTCTTAATCGAGTCGCATCAATACCGCCAATTGACGCAAAAGAACGCATCAATAGTGATTGAGATGGCATTTCCATACTAAAAATAATCACTGGTTTCTCACCGTGAATAGCAGCATGTTCTGCCATATTCATAGCGATAGTCGTTTTTCCCATTGAAGGTCTACCCGCAATAATGACTAAATCAGAAGGCTGTAAACCTGAGGTCATATTATCGAAATCGGTAAATCCAGTGGCYTGACCGGTAATGCCTCCTTTTGATTTTTGAATTTCTTCTAAACGGTCAATCGCTCTAGGCAGTATTTGAGAAACCGCCTCTGGACCAGTATTAGCAGACTCTCTTTTCTCTGCAATCTTAAATACTTGAGATTCCGCTAAGTCTAATAATTCATCGGGCTTTCGACCTTTTGGCTGATAAGCCGAATCCGCGATTTTATTAGCAACACTGATTAACTCTCTAAGCACTGCTCGTTCTCTAACGATTTCCGCGTAAGCGACAATATTAGAAGCACTGGGTGTATTTTTGGCGAGATCACCAATGTAAGCTAACCCACCTATTTCATCAGCTTCGCCTTCTTGTTCTAAAAATTCAAAAAGAGTGACTACATCCATAGGTTTTGAATTTTCGGCTAAATAATGTAACGCTCTAAATATCAATCGGTGATCATTACGATAGAAATCTTCAGCAACAATYTTTTCYGCTATTTTTTCCCAAGCGTCATTATCAAGAATAAGCCCACCAAGGACAGATTGCTCTGCTTCCAGTGAATGAGGAGGCATTTTGATATTATTTACTTGTCTATCGTCGTTCATTTAAATTGAGATCCATTGATTATTCTATTTTTAGGTAGCCCACAAACAAAAACACCCTAACCTTTGCAGATGAGGGTGTTTAAGTTTGTCACTCGTTTGGCGTTTAATCAAATGATTATTGAACCAAAACTAAAACTTATTCGTCTTGAGCAGTAACTTCTAACTTCAATGTTGCATTTACATCAGAATGCAAATGAATTTCAATTTCAAACTCACCAGTATTTCTTAATGCTCCATTAGGAAGACGAACTTCGTTCTTCGCAACTTCGACACCTGCAGCAATAACAGCGTCAGCAATGTCTTTAGTTCCAACAGAACCAAATAATTTGCCTTCGTCGCCACTGTGAGCTTCAATTGTAATGCTCAATTCAGCAATTTTATCGGCTCTTGCTTGTGCAGTAGCTAATACTTCAGCTGCCTTCTTTTCTAAATCAGCTCTTTGAGCTTCAAACTTTTCCGTATTATCTTTAGTTGCTGGTACTGCTTTACGCTGTGGCAACAAAAAGTTACGGCCGTATCCATTTGCTACCGATACATTATCGCCTAGCTCGCCTAGATTACGGACTTTTTCAAGTAGAATGACTTGCATGAGTCTTTCCTCTTATCAGTTAATCGTTGTATAAAACAACTACTTTACGTGATGCTTATTTATGAGCGTCAGAGTAAGGTAGAAGAGAGAGGAAACGTGCGCGTTTAATAGCGGTTGAAAGCTGGCGCTGGTATTTTGCTTTGGTTCCAGTGATTCGACTAGGAACAATTTTACCCGTTTCAGTGACATAGCCTTTTAACGTAGCTAAATCTTTGTAATCTATTTGCGTAATACCTTCAGCGGTGAACCGGCAATATTTACGACGTCTAAAAAATCGAGACATATTCAATTCCTCCGTTATTCAGTTTCAGTAGGTGCTTCAGTCGCTTTAGCATCATCAGACTTAACGTCTTCAGCTTTAGCTTCTTCTTTAGCAGGTGCTTTAGGTTCCGTTTTCTTTTCAGAATCAGTCGTCTTTTCAGAATCAACTTTCTTATCTGAAGAATCAGGCTTTTTATCTGAAGAATCGAAACGCTTAGCAGCTTCTTCTTTTGCTTTCGCAAGAGGAGACATTTCAGTGACAGCTTCTTTAGTCTTAATAATAAGACTTCTAAGAACCGCATCATTAAAACGGAATTGAGTTTCTAAATCTTCAATTTGAGCATACTCAGCTTCTACATTAAGTAGAACATAGTGTGCTTTATGTGAATTTTGGATTGGATAAGCTAACTGACGTCTGCCCCAATCTTCGGTTCTGTGGATGGTTCCTTCGGCATCAGTGATGACTGCAGAATATCTTTCTATCATTGCAGGGACCTGATCGCTTTGATCAGGGTGCACTAGAAATACGATTTCATAGTGTCGCATTAAGAGCTCCTCGTGGATTCCTGTTACTTAAGTGCTTGTATATTAAGCTATTCTTAGTAACGAAGAGTTAAGTTAAATTGTGTTTGAAAATTGTTCTGAATAAAAGTCAATGAATGCCCTATTACCCAGAGCGCGCGATTATACGGAGGTCGTCGGATTAAAGCAATAGCAAGTTGTTGTTGAATTTTGAAATGCTAATCCGCAAATACAGCATTCTAATTTTGACCATCATCTTAGCTTTACCCGTTAAATTGTCATCACAAGGTTAGTCGTCAGACATTCACACATTATTTACAAGAGCGATTGTGCGCTTACTTTTTAAACATATACCCATCCTCATTTGCTCCCACGAGGCATTATCTATATAGTAATTGTTGTTTCTAGGTCTCTACTTGCTAGGTCTCTACTTACTAGGTCTCTACTTACTAGGTCTTTATTTATTAGTATTAGGAAAAACATTATGGATAGACGGTTATTTCTAGGGTTCACAGCAAGTACGGCGGTCACTGTAGCGACCGCTAGTTTAGTTTCCATTGCAGCGGTCAAAGCATCAGGGCGTTACACCGCCAATAATCCATTATTGCTCAATAAGAATGAGAATCCCCTCGGTATGTCACCGCGCGCCATTGAAGCTGCGAAAAAAGCTTTATCGAAAGGCCATCGCTATGCGGGTGACTATGTAACGATTTTGGGAGAGGATTTAGCTCTCAATGAAGGGCTTAAACTGCAAAACATTGGTATTAGTAACGAATCGACAAGAATTATAGATGCGGTTATCCATAGCCAAGCGAATAAAAATGCAACCATCGTCGCACCTGCCATCACCTACGATCAAGCGCAGGAAGCGGCCGATAATTGGAACTTGTCCTATCAGGCTATCCCCATGGGAGAGGACTTTAAAATGGATATTGCCGCTATGGAAGCAGCATCGCTTAAAATCGATGGTGCGGTATTGGTCTATTTGGTCAGCCCCAATAATCCAACCGGCAGATTAACGCCATCCAACTCTATTATTGCTTGGATCAAGCGTGCGCCTGATAATGTGTTTTTCCTTATTGATGAAGCCTATCACGAGTTGGTGGCCGATCCTTTTTATGAAAGTACCGTGTCCTTGGTAAAAGCGGGTTATAAAAACCTAGTGGTAACACGGACTTTCTCCAAAATTTATGCCATGGCTGGCATGCGGATCGGCTACGGCATAGCGCACGAGGAAGTGATGAATGAGATTAAACGCTACTATGCAAGCTGGAATGTGAATATTGTGGCCACAATTGCCGCCTCCGCGTCACTCAAGGATCACGCTTTTTTCAAAAGAAGTTTCGATGAAAATCAAGCAACAAAACAGATGATCTATAAAACGATGGATAAGTTAGGTCTTAAATGTATTCCGTCAGAAGGGAATTTCATCCTTCATGAAATAGGGATGGATTTAAAACCCTATCAGCGCGCTATGTTTGAACGCCATATTCTTGTGGGTCGTGACAGGGGAACCGGACAGAGTTGGAACCGATTGTCTATGGGAACTGTGGATGAAATGACTTATTTTATTGAACAATTCCAGCGGTTACATAGCTGAAAATAAATCGCAACAAACACGTAATGACTTAATAGCTAATCAATTTCAACCCACCCCCATTAAAATGCAGGTTTCAGCAATCAAACATCACAATCTATCTATAATTAGGCTTTTCTAATATAATGTTTTAACTGCTTTATATTATAGAAAAATCCTTGTGATCATTGTTGATAATCCATACCTTTCAAATTTTTTAAAAGAAACCATTACCTCTTCAGGTATTGCTGTATTAGATACACTCGTTTCTAGAAAACTGGGCATTGATCCAGCGTCTAAAGTTATTGATGAAATATCTGCAATAACAAAATTTAAAGATGATCCCAATTTTCGTCTTTATACAACCAGTGAAAATGCATTAGGGTGGGTAGCAGATAAACTTGCTGATACCAAATTACCTAACTGGATTAATTTGTTTAAAAACAAGGTTAAATTCAGACAACTTATCTCCAATCTCTATCCTGACTTTATGTTTAAAGAAATTCCTTTCAAAGATCTTAAAAATTTTGACATCAATGCAATGAGCTTCCCTTTTATCCTTAAACCTTCCGTTGGTTTTTTTAGTTTAGGTGTCAAAAAAATTGACTCTGCAGAACAGTGGTTAGCAATACTAGACCAGATTGAAAAAGAGATGCTGGAAGCTGTTAAGCATTTTCCAAAACAAGTTTTAAATGCTTCGGATTTTATTTTAGAACAATACATTGAAGGAGATGAATATGCTGTTGATGCCTATTTTGACCAAAATGGAGAAGCTGTTATTCTTGGAATTTACCAACATATTTTTTCATCCAGCTCAGATGTGAGTGACAGAATCTATCTCACCTCTAGAAAGATTATTCAAGATAATATTGACGATTTTAGTGAGATACTTAAGCAAATATCCACGTTGACTTCTATCCGCAATTTTCCTCTGCATATTGAAGTTAGAAAAGATTCAAAAGGAACTGTGATTCCAATTGAAGTAAACCCTTTACGTTTTGGCGGTTGGTGTACAACAGCAGATCTTACCCATCATGCTTTTGACTTTAATCCTTATGAATACTATTTTAATAACACCAAGCCAGATTGGGATAAAATACTTACAGATAAAGAGGATATTTATAGCATCATTATTTTAGACAACTCAACTGGATTAGAAGCAAATCAGATTGCAAGTTTTAATTATGATAAGTTATTAAAGCAGTTCGAAAAAACTTTAGAACTCAGGAAAATTGATTATCATAAATTTCCCTTATTTGGATTTCTATTCACACAGACTAAGCAAGCAAATTTTGCAGAACTCGACAAAATACTAAAATCAGATTTATTGGAGTTTATTCARCAAGTATAAAGATGGTGAATTATATTATCCCTAATTCTTCTGGAAATTTATAATGACTGACTACTTCGATTTATGGAAATTACTGGCTGGCCTTGGTCTGTTCTTATTTGGAATGAGCCACCTTGAGTCTGCTCTAAAGCTACTCGCAGGAAAGCGATTTCGACAATTCATTAAAAACTCCACTGACAACCCTATTAGCTCAGTATTTGGTGGCATTATCTCCACCGCTATCGTACAGAGCAGTTCATTGGTCGGGTTGATTGTTTTAGCTTTTGTAGGAGCCGGTATAATACCGCTAACCAATGCCATCGGTATTGTTCTTGGTTCAAACCTAGGCACCACTTTTACCGGCTGGATAGTCACAACACTTGGATTTAAACTCGACTTCACAACAATCATTTATCCCTTACTTGGTATTGGAGGGCTTAGCTATGGTTTATTCAAAGGGCGAATAAAATTAGTCAGTCAACTTCTACTCAGTTTTGCATTATTGTTGATGGGACTGGATTTTATGAAAGACAGTGTCAGTGCTCTAACCCAACAAGCTGATATCAGCATACTAAAGGGTTATCCATTAATTGTTTATTTGCTGGTTGGCGCTCTCTTTACAGCCATTATTCAATCAAGTTCTGCCTCAATGATATTGACACTAAGTGCTTTGTATGGCGGCATTATTTCACTACCCGCTGCAGCTGCGTTAATTATTGGTGCTGATCTCGGTACTACAAGTACAGTGATGCTAGGAAGCTTGCAAGGAGCTGTTGCAAAACGCCGTTTAGCTATGGCTCACATGCTGTTTAACCTAAGCGTTGATACTGTTGCATTTATATTTTTATTACCGATCTTGTTATTAATTGAATGGTTAACTATTAGCGACCCTCTTTATGCACTGGTTGCTTTCCATAGTATTTTTAACTTACTCGGTATCCTATTATATTTACCCTTCTTAAAACAATTTACAAAGTTTCTTGAACGATGGATTACTGAAAAATCGGAGTACATTGATCGATACATTCACAATGTACCAACAAATGTCACCGATGCTGCAGTCGAGGCCCTTACTCAGGAAATTAAGCATTTATTATTTTTGGTTATACACTTAAATTTACGTTTTCTTAGGAGTCATTCAAAGATATTGGAAGTAGATGAACAAGTCTTCAAACTTCCCGAGAGTTTGACTTCATCAAGCACTCTGGAACAATATCTCGCCATAAAAAAGCTAGAAGGTAATATCATTCGTTATGCGATTAAAATTCAGGTTGAAATGACTGACGCAAACTTTGATCAAGATACCCTTCAACAATATACTCAACGTATAGAAAAACTAACCAATATCGCACGCTCAGGTGTATATGCTATTAAATCTTTAAAAGATATTGATGAAAATCTCGAATCCTTTCAAGTAATTGATAATAAATACCTTCGTCAACTTTTTGAAGAGTTAAATTTACAAGCTCAGACGACTTATCAAAATTTATTTGAATGCCTACTACTTTCAGTTGATAAACAATTGCTAAAAAAAGAGCTCACCTCATTGAAATTAAAATCGCAGGAATTTCATAATGAATTTACCAATAGGCTATACCACCAAATGAACAAGGTTAAATTTATGCCATTGGAGCCTTCAACCTTATTGAATGTAAATAAAGAAATCCTTACTTCCGAGCTTGCCTTAATATCAGCACTTGAACTACTGTGAATAATCGCTCTATATTCTTGAGAGACTTCTCATAATGTCTTAAAAAATCATTTCAAAATCATTATTATTTCAATAGATAACTTGATTATGACGGCTACGATTCATTACATGATGAAAGGACCTCATACTCTATTCGGGGAGAGCTAGGCATGAGGTTAGACTACCGTAACTATTATTTATGGTCGAATGAGCCTAGCCCGTATTTTATTTCGTATTTCTTAATTGCACCATTGGCTTTCGCAGGGTTCACCATCATTATTCCCATCAATTTTTACATTGGGACAATTTTTTAAATAATACCTAGCTTCTTTACAAGATACCATTTGACTGCAATGTTGTTTACCCTGACAACTATACCCAGTAAAATCTTCGATGAATATGCTTTTAAAGCCTTCAGAAATCAAAGGCTTTTGATTTACATATGAGTCATATGAATGTATCGAACCTATAGTGATTAAAGCTAATGCAAGTAGGTTTAGTATTATATTTCTATTTTTGTGTTTTTTATTAACACCTTCTATATTTGCATTAGTTGCTTTTTTCTTGCCATTATTTTCGGTAATTAATTTAAAACTAATTATGTCACCTATTTTTGGTTCTCGAGACATATGTTTTAACTCTGATATATGTATGAAAATATCATTGTTTGTAGTTTTGCTTTTTATAAAGCCAAATCCTTTAGCTCTGTTCCAGCGAATTAACATTCCTTTTGAATTCATTTGAATCTCTATTCTTCAGCCTAACGCCCAATTATGCTGCGCGCTTTTTTACGTCAGCCTTCAATTTTTTGTTAACTTAATTAACGCTAACCACTTTTCAATTTCCAAAATAGATTCAATTTTCGGTATTAAATATTTCGCTTCAATTGGAGCTGATTTTGTAACCATAAATTCTTTCGAAAAGGTTCCCATGACTATTTTAATCGATGGAGTATCGGCATCGCTTACGAATGAAGTTCCGGAAATGACAGTAGATTCTTTAATCTTAACAATATAAGTATCATATTGCGACGGGTAGTAAAAATAATTTGATTTATAGATAAGCTCTAGTATTGCTTTTACTTTTTCTGCACTTACGCTTTTTGAGTGATGTATTTCTTTCGAGTCATGGGTATTCGTTGAACCTCTGAAATTTACCTTTCCATTACCGCTTAGCGAAATACTATAATATGGGCCCCATCCATTGTGTTCGATTTCCAATGTGAATTGTTCTAATTCATATTTCCACGGGATCTCAACTTCATTACTTTTCTCAGCTCTAACACCACTAAAAACGATGGTAATTGTTAAAAGTATCAAACATAATATTATTTTCATCCTGAATTTACTTCTCCTATGATCATATTACATTGAACGACAATCGAGCCTAAAAGGGTTAGAAGACTCTTTTGAAGTTAACGCTTATTTTATGCAGTAAACGTCGCCTAAATGGCTTCAATTCACTACATTTCATTTAATTTTATTGTTAAATCAAGAGTTTACAGTAAACGCTAATAACCGCAATACTTGGATTCAAACAATAAGTGCATCAACCACTCGGTTCACCTCAAATAATGTACGTCAATTCCTATGAAGTTCTTGCCATCTTTGTAATCAGTCTCCGTACCGCTTCAGCTGACATCCTCTCCAAAGGCGCCTAGAAAAAAGGAGTCGCACTGGTTGTTTCAACAAAATAAAAGTGACCGTCAATATAGACAACTCATAATCGTAATTTCAGAGGTTCACCTCTAAAAATCATGGCATTTGTTGAATTGTTTTCATTGGCAAGAACATTCTCACCTTTCCACTGATACGCGTTAATTCTTGAAACCCATATTTTACGTAAAAACTTTCCGCATCRTCANTSATNGYMRTCAACGATTACAGCGAACCCGCCAATCCTCTCGCTAATAGCCTGTGCAAACTTCAATGCTTTTACTAGAGTGATTTGACCTAATCCGTGGCCCTCACAACTAGCATTTACCGCCAATTGTCCGAGTAGTATTACTGGTATCGGGTATAAAGGTAGTCTTTTACTAACAATTTCAGGCAAGCTTTTTCTTTCAATCGACGCTGGGGAAAGAGTATAAAAGGCGACAATGGGAAATTTGCCATTTTCTAGCGTTTCCGTCCCTAGTAGTACATAGGTTCTGCTAACTCCATCCTTCGCATGTTTAGCTGCTTGAGTTTTCAGAAACAGGTTCAACGGTTCTTTAGAACAAACAAACGACTCCCTGTCGTGAAGTTTTTTATCCAACTCCACAAATTCTTTTGCCCAAACCATTAAAAACCTTGCTCTTTGCTTATCTTGGATGCTGCTAGTAGTGCATCGTTTGGTTTGCTAGCACTTTCACACGCTACTACAAACATGTCAAAAATATCGTTTGTTAATGTCATTTTCTCATGCTTCTCAATTACTTTTTCAGCATCTAGATCCGCTAGATGTGTCAAGTAATCCTTGAGAGTTCCAAATCCTGATAACACTTTTGCACGTTCCCATAAGGCACGGCGATCGCTATCGATACGCATTTCATATCGATCATTAATAACAGTTCTCTTTTTATTAACAGCAGTCTTGCTAATTACAGCACTAGTTCGATCGGCTCTAGGTGAAAGATGCGTAGCAGACACGGTTTTGATTTTTTGTTGTTTCATATTAACAGCTTTCATTTTACACCTCTTAATTGTACGGAACTTAACCGTACGACAATAATAGAGAAAAACTCAACAAATTTCAACCTGTACGGTTAATTTCCGTACCGAATCATGGTGTTGGATGATTTTTACTGTTCATAATTATCAACACTTTCATCAACATCGGAAATAATTTATATTCAAAACATGATTTAAAATCAAATGGTATAATCAGTTCAATAGTAATTAATCACTAATAGAGTTCAAATTGATAACAAAAAAGATACTTGTAGCATTTTTCCTATCCATTCTTATTACACCTTTGGTAATTGCTAAAAATGATGTCCAAACCATATTGATTTTTGGTGATAGCCTAAGCGCTGCCTACAACATGCCTGTTGAAAAAGGCTGGGTTCATCTTCTAGATATTAAATTAAAGAATGAAAAGTTACCTTTTGAAACCCGGAATGCCAGTATTAGTGGTGAAACCACTTCTGGCGGACTACTACGATTTTTAAAGCAAGTAGAAATCAGCCAACCAAAAATAGTTATTTTAGAATTAGGTGCAAATGACGGTTTACGTGGATATAACTTAAAAGCGACTCATTCTAACCTTAATAAAATGATTGAAATTAGCCGTGCGCACAATGCTCATGTTCTCTTAGCTGGTATTCAAATTCCGCCCAACTATGGCAGACGCTATACTCAAGATTTTAATCAAATATTTGAGGACCTTGCAAAAATAGAGCATGTTAGTTTGATCCCTTTTATCCTAGAAGGCATTGCAACAGATTACACATTAATTCAGAAAGATCGATTACATCCTAATGAAAAAGGACAAAAAGTGATTGTARRSACTGTNNTTKKAAAAMKYKGYWRYYWSTRYYTMWSTWRCGYGNKWTANRAWAARTAKYTYGSAKRAMTNKAMGNSRTCATWMTYTTRAANNKYKWKCAATCAAATAATAGATAATGCCATTTCTGCAAAACGTTGGGATCTCCCCTTCTCTCCTGTTCTTTTTGCATTTAGAATTTGCGTAGCTTCGTTTACATTCAAGCTATTACAAGTAAGGGTCTCTAATAGTTTATTTATCAAATAAATGACATTAAGGAATTCTCTCATGAATCAAACAACAAATTCTAATCAAGTTTTTGAAGTCAACTTTGACGGCCTAGTTGGTCCAACACACAATTATGCTGGTCTTTCCGTTGGCAATGTCGCTTCATTAAAAAACGCTGACCAAGCTTCCAATCCCAAACAAGGCGCTCTACAAGGTCTTGCTAAGATGAAAGCTTTGTCTGATATGGGCTTAAAACAAGCTGTTTTGCCCCCATTAGAAAGACCAGATGTTCATGTTTTACGACAATTAGGCTTTAGTGGTAGCGATGAACAAGTGATTACAAGAGCCGCTAGTGAGGCGCCATCTATATTTGCCGCAACTTGTTCAGCATCTAGTATGTGGACAGCTAATGCCTGTACTATTTCACCCAGTGCTGATACTCAGGATAATAAGGTTCACTTTACCGCGGCTAATTTATCCAACAAATTCCACCGCTCAATAGAAGCACCAACCACTTCACGAATTTTAGAAGCCATATTTACTGATAGCGATCATTTTTCTCATCATGAAGCACTTCCGATGGGCGATCATTTTGGTGACGAAGGCGCCGCTAACCATACTCGATTTTGCCCGTCCTATGGAGAACAAGGCGTGGAGTTTTTTGTTTTCGGTAAACATGCTTTTGATAGTAGCAAACCCTTTCCGAAGAAATATCCTGCTCGGCAAACGTTTGAAGCTTCGCAAGCCATCGCTAGATTGCATCAGTTAAATGGCAATAAAACCGTTTTTGCACAACAAAACCCGAATGTCATTGATTCCGGCGTATTTCACAATGATGTTATTGCCGTTGGTAACCAAAATTGTTTGTTTTATCACGAATTAGCTTTTTTAAATTCAGAGCAAGTCATCAAAGACTTACAAAAAGCCTACGGTGATGAGCCAATGCATTTTATTAAAGTCCCTGAAAGTGAGGTAAGTTTGAACGATGCAGTACATACTTATCTCTTTAATAGCCAGTTGGTAACGTTATCTGATGGATCTATGGCAATTATTGCCCCGGGCGAATGCAGAGAAAATCAAGCGGTTAAATCCTATTTAGATACAGTCATCGCTGGTGATAATCCAATTAGTAGGGTTGAAATTTACGATGTGAAACAAAGTATGCAAAATGGTGGTGGTCCGGCGTGTTTAAGGCAACGAATAGTACTTAGCGAAAGTGAAATTAGTGCCAGCAACTCTGCGGTATATATGAATGACACATTATTCCAAACGCTTAACCAATGGGTAGAAAAGCATTATCGAGACTCTTTGGTTGAGAAGGATTTAGCCGATCCAAACCTATTAATTGAATCAAGAACAGCCTTAGATGAATTAACTCAAATTCTTGATTTAGGCTCGGTTTATCCATTTCAATTAGATTAGCCGTTGCATTTAATATAGACTGGGAGCTATTCAGAGATAGCTTCCTAAAAAATAACAATAAAAGGTCGATTACAGCATTCTATGGAAAAGCCTAATGAATCGTTCTGTCAGCTAAAACATCAAGTTTTTATCTATATATCTCTGCTTTTTATATCGCTAACTGTGCATAGCGAATTAAATGAAGAACCAAGCGTAACCTCTCAAATATTAACTGTAGAAGAACGTAACTATATTGCGACTAGAAGCTTCACCGTTTGTAGCGTAGCTCAGGCAGCTGGTTCTGAAGCCAGTATTGATTTAGTTAAATTGATAACAACATCATTAAATATGAATTTACACGCGACTCCGCCGATTTCATGGCAGGAAGGTTTAACTGGCCTCAAAAACAAGACCTGCGATATATTACCTTGGGCTACATACACGATAGAAAGAAATCGTCGAATGAATTTTACAACACCCTACGCGCGTATTATTAGAGTGATTGTTACTCGTCAAGAGCGAGCATATGTATCAGATATTTCGAATTTTGAAGATGAATTATTTGTCACAGAAAGTAATAATCAAATATTAGATAATTTGCACAAAGCTTATCCAAGATTAAAAACGATTCAATCAGATTTAACTGCTACGGCATTAGAATTAGTTTTGGAGGGTAAAGCATTCGCAAGCATTGCATCGCTTTATTCGGTCGCGAACCTTTTTAATAATAGAGAATTTGGTGAGCTTAAAATCTCTGGTCGCTTACCTCCAGAATTTGACGATGTAGTTTCATTAGCCAGTCGTAAAAATGATGCTATGTTAAATGCAATTCTAGAAAAAGCGGTTCGCATGACCAATCCTAAGCAGATTGCAAACTTTATGAGTCAAGGAGCTATTCTGAAAATTGAACCTGAAATAGATTATCAACGGATCTGGATAGTTGCAATTTTAATTGTAATCGTTTTCATTCTTCTGCTCTGGTGGAATAGACGTTTAACGGGGCTAAACCACCAATTAGCAATAGCACATGCAGAACTTGAGTTGTTATCCATTACTGACACTTTAACCGGCAGTTATAATCGACTAAAAATCGATCGTGCATTTGCTCAAGAAATTACTCGATGTGACCGTTACAATCATTCTTTGTCTGTTTTTATGATCGACATTGATCACTTTAAAAAGGTAAATGATCAGCATGGTCACCTTATCGGCGATAAAGTTCTTATCAAATTTGCAAATACAATCAAGGAAAATATCCGCAGTAATGACCTGCTTGGAAGGTGGGGAGGCGAAGAATTCATCGTTATTTGTACAGAAACCAATATTAAAGACGCGGAACGCGTTGCAGAAAAGCTACGTACATTAATAGAAAATACCTGCTTCGATCCATTACAAAAAATCACCGCAAGTTTTGGTGTAACCCAATGGAAAAAGGGCGAAAGCCAAGAAACCTTGGTTTCAAAGGTCGATACAGCAATGTATCAATCACAACAGCGTGGAAGGAATAAAGTCAGTGTAATAATTGATTAGACTTATTTGACCATCTAAACAGCCAATCGCTATATTATCTCCCACCCTACATAACTTTTTTTAGGTTTTCTAAATATTCAACCCTAGATATTACAAAGCTATTTGCAATCTTACTCAGCACCCAGTACTCTCAAGTATTGGACTCAAATTAATCAAGAGAATAATAAATAATGAATCTTACCGCAAAAGTGCTCGTTGGTATGGGGCTCGGCATGTTTGTCGGCCTGACTTTTAATTTGGCTGACATGAACACCGCTGGAGGTTTCATCAATGAATACCTAGTTGATGGGCTATTTCATATTGTTGGAACCCTTTTTATCAACTCGCTAAAAATGCTAGTGGTTCCTTTAGTCTTATTTTCTTTAATCTGTGGTGTTTGCGGTATTGGCGATATTAAACTTTTAGGTCGAATTGGTACAAAATCTTTCGCTTTGTACATGCTAACTACCGCAGTCGCTATTGCAACAGCGATTGCCATTGCAGCAAGTCTGGGAATAGGAAAAGGCATGGAAATTCCTACCGACGCCGTTTTTAGTGCGAAAGAAGCACCGCCTTTATCTCAAGTTTTAATCGATATCATACCAACGAACCCAATCCAAGCAATGGCTAGCGGTGAAATGTTATCTATTATTTTCTTTGCCATGTTAGTCGGGATCAGCATTTTGTTGGTCGGCAAAAAAGCAAAAGGACTAGTAGAAACTGTTGAATTGATGAATGAAGTGATGATGAAGATGGTTGGTATCATCATGTCTCTTGCCCCATACGCCGTCTTTTGTTTATTAGCGAAAGCCATGGCGAACCTTGGAATGGACTTATTGTTTGCCCTAGGTTGGTACGTGAGCGTAGTTATTGGCGCGTTATTATTCCATTTGCTGATTACGCTTCAAGGAACATTAATGATTTTTTCCGGATTAAGTCCGATTAAATTTTTGAAGAAGATGCGTAATGCACAAGTGTTTGCCTTTAGTACCTCTAGTTCAAATGCAACCATTCCGGTGACATTGCGTACCGTCACTGATCGACTCGGCGTTAATAATTCTGTTGCTTCATTTACCGTTCCTTTTGGCGCGACCATTAATATGGATGGAACGGCGATCATGCAAGGTGTTGCAACGGTATTTATCGCCAATGTGTACGGCGTTGATCTCGGTATATCTGGTTATCTCACGGTAATATTAATGTCAGTACTAGCATCGGTAGGAACTGCAGGCGTTCCCGGCGTTGGTTTAATTATGTTGTCAATGGTGTTTTCTCAAGTTGGCCTACCAATGGAGGGCATTGGCCTTATTCTCGGTGTAGATAGAATTTTAGATATGATGAGAACTTCTGTTAATGTTACCGGCGATGCTGTCGTGTCAGTCATTGTGTCAAAGAGCGAAGGAAAATTTAATGAAGATATTTTTAACGATCCTGACGCGGGTTTGATTGACGAAAGTGAAACTCAGATAGATGTCAATGATGAAAAAGAATTAGCCGAGGCTGTTACCAGCACAGCAAATAGTTAACAGTATGTTTGGAAATCTGTTTAGCTTGAATTTCAAAACCTCAGGCCTTATATGTTTGTTAGTAATAAATGTTAATTTTGTACAAGCTGAAATTAACCTTGAGCAAATTAAAACAGATATTGAAACTCTTGCATCTGACCAGATGCAAGGACGTAAAGTTTTCACCCCCGCTATAGACAAAGCCGCTGATTATATTGCGCAGCGTTTTGAACAGATAGGTTTAGAGCATTTGTCGGGGCTTTCTTCATTTAAGCAAACCTTTTCTATTTATCAAGTTTCTCCTGAGTCAGCATCAATTGTAATTAATGGTGAAAAAGTCGAAGGTAAAAAGATTGCTTCACTAACTTTCCATAAAAGTCGTTCATGGAATAAACCAGAAGATTTCAACATCAAATTTATTTCAGAAAATGATGACTTTAGAAAAAGCATTCGTGAAATTAATCAAGGTAATAACGATACACTTGTTTTGATCAACCCAACGCATAAAGCGATTTTTGCTCGCTATCAATCTTTTTTTTCAAGACCAAAAAATCGACTTAAAATAGATACTGGCCCATCATTAGTCTTGGTCATCAAATCGGCTATTGAATTAAAAACAGTGGAAATAGAATTAACTACCAATGCAATTAAAAAGTCATTAGCTAATGTTGTCGGCGTGTTAAAAGCACCAAGCCTAAAAGATATTTCAATGAAAAATGAAAATATTATTTTTTCGGCACATTATGATCATCTAGGAGTTAAAGAATCAGATACCTCTAAAGTTGATACAAAAACAGTCACTGACATTAAAGAAATTGATTTTATTTTTAACGGTGCTGATGATGATGCATCTGGGACTACTGCGGTAATAGCATTGGCAGAACATTACGCTATACAGAACAAAAGAAAACGCGATCTTATTTTTGTTGCTTTTACTGCGGAGGAAATTGGCGGATTTGGCTCTCAATATTTCTCAAAACAAATTAATTCAGATAATATTGTAGCAATGATTAATATTGAAATGATAGGTAAGCCATCTAAATTTGGTGCAGGAGAATTTTGGATGACTGGATTTGAACGCTCTGATCTTGCTCAAATCATTAATACAAAATTAGAAAAAATGGGTGCTCAAATGTATCAAGACCCCTACCCTAAACAGAATCTCTTTTATCGCTCTGACAACGCAACTCTTGCTCGTTTAGGTGTTCCTGCTCATAGTTTTTCAACCGATGAAATAGATAAAGACCCTCACTATCATAAAGCCAGTGATGAAGTGAAAACGCTCGATATAAAATCGATGACAGAAGTTATTAAGAAGTTGAGTATCGCGATCGAACCATTGGTTATGGGTAAGGCAAAACCAACAAGATTGGATACGACTAAAGTTCGAAAGAAAGGCAACTTCTTTTAGTACCGAGTATTTCAGAACTACCTATTTAAGACAATCGATTTAAGAAGACTTACGCATTAAATATACTGCGACTCCAGCAAAAATGAGCAATGGTGTAACCGCACCAAAAAATGGTGAAACCCCATATAGTAAACTAATCGGCCCAAAAGATTGTTTTACCAAATGAAAACCAAAACCTAACATAACTCCGGTTAAAATCCTTGCCCCCATAGAAACATCTCTCATAGGTCCAAAAACAAAACTAGCAGCTAATATCATCATTACCGCAATTGAAAATGGCATCATTATTTTTTGCCAAAAAGCTAAAGTCACTTCRCCTGAATCTAATTGATTTTTGTTGAGATAATCTTGATAGYTRACTAAYCCYCTAATATTTARGGTYTCGGGTTTAAGCGTTAAAGTTTCAATATTACTTTTRTTTAAAGGATTATTCCAAATCTCTTTTTCRGAYAAAAGYGTYTYWACTCTRTCYGCTAAAAATTKWGTTTTTKTCACTTCAAATAAAAACCATTGSYCTTTWATTTGTTTGGCACTTTTTGCATGRGTYAATTGGGTTARATGATATYGYTCATCTAAATCATARAAATAAATATCGTATAAATCRCCATTRCTAAGCAAGCTAGAAATYTGAATAATTTGTTGATTRTTTTTTGCCCAYAAACCRCTCGATGAACTGGTTATTTTTCCACTRCTCAAAGCYACKGTTTTTAATTGATGAGCTGATTTACTTGCCGCAGGAGCAACAACCTCACTTAAAAACAACACCCAAGCCATCAAGACAAAAGAAGCTTTTAATGTCGCCCCAGCAATTCGCCAGGTTGTCATTCCCGATGCCCGCATCACCGTTAATTCATTGTTTGATGCCATCACCCCCAACCCAAATAATGAGCCTATTAAAACCCCCATAGGAAAAAGCTCTAATACTTTTTGAGGCAACATCAAGCCTACATATAAAACCGCATCAGCCAATCCATAATTTCCACGACCAATAGAATTTGACTCTTCTAAAAGAGCAAACATTGCCCGTAATGAAATAAGTAAAAAGAGTATAAACAAACTGGCCATCACAACATGCTGTGCAATATAACGGTCAAGTCTTGTGTAAACTTGACTAAACATTTGCGATACCCGCTTTTTTAGCCGCTACTACACTTTTTGAAGGTCTGTATAATATGTAAATGGCGAAAGCAAGGATCCCATGTATCCACCAAAAACCAAGCACTTCATTTAACTTACCTGATYCGATCAACTTTCTTGAATACATCATTAAAAGCACGTAAATTAAATAAATCATTATCGAAGGAAATATCCTCGAAAACTTACCTTTCCTAGGTTGGGTTCTAGAGAGTGGGATCGCTAACAAACAAATTAAAGGGATCGATAGTGGTGCGGCAAGCCGCCAATGAAGCGCAGCCCATGATTTATTGGATAGGATTGAATCAGCCTGAAGATTTTGTAATAGAAAATAAGTTGATTTTGCTTTGATATTACTAGAAATTGTTAAATCGGTATCTTGAGCGATACGAGTATAAGAGGATTTAAATTCTGTTTTTTGCCAGTTCTGTTTAGATGAATCATATTCTGAAAACTGACCATTTTGTAAAAGTAAATAATCGAGTTTGGTTTCTTCATCCGTCCATTGCTGTCCGCTTTCAGCTGTTTGAATTTTTAGAAGGGTCTTAACTTCAAATTTTTCTGGATTAGATGGAGCTAAATCGCCATCTTTGTTTTTAACCTTTTGCGAAGGGCTACTCTCTTCAATTAGAGCGTCGTTAGTTAGATTTTTATTAATGAGCGCTTCATTTGAATCTTTTAAACTAATTTTGATCTCCTCTCGACTAACCGAAAAAATACCTTTGATACTGCCATCTTTAAGTTTGTGATCAACAAACACAATCCCCCTATTGGCTGTCTCTTTAAATCGACCCGCAGAAAATACACCTAACTTTGCCTGAGCGGCCTGCTCCGCTAATAATGTTTTACTCTGTGAAATTGCCCATGGTGTTAAAAACAACGATAAAAATGCCGAAGTAATAGCGAACCAACCTGCTAACGGCATTAACATTTTAGCCAAATCGCGTTCGCCAGTTCCACAGCTGTGGATTACCACTAATTCATTGTCCGAATACAGTCGCCCGAAATTGAGCAATATTGCCAAAAAGAAGGATAAAGGAATTAAAAAGCCCGCAATGGCGGGGATCTGTAAAGCAAGTAATGAAAATACCGCCTTTGCTGATATAGTGCCATCCACGGCCAGCTGGATATATTTTACAAAACGAGAACTAATAAAAATCAAGATCAACAAAAGCAATATTGCTCCACTGGTTCGATAGATATCTTTGTTAATGTAATTTTTTAATATCAAAACAGGTTGATTTCTCGGCGTTAAAAATAGAAAAGTGTTACTTTCTCTTAATTATTTGTATTTTATCAGTTAAACTCCCGTTTTAACTAGTTTTGTTGGTTAAAACATCAATAAATTTTCGATTACTTTGTAATAAACAACTTATTAGCTATCTACGACATTTAAGAGACAAACCTATGGAATTTAGTGTAAAGAGTGGAAATCCCGAAAAACAACGCACCGCTTGTGTTGTTGTGGGTGTTTTTGAGTCAAGAAAACTATCCCAAGCCGGTGAACAAATAGACGAAGTCAGCGAAGGCTACCTAAGTAATTTGTTACGTCGCGGTGATTTAGAAGGCAAAATGGGACAAGCGTTACTTTTGCACAATGTACCTAATACACTAGCTGATCGCGTACTTCTCGTTGGTTGTGGTAAGGAAAGAGATTTCACTGATAAGCCCTATGAAAAAGTAATCGCCAAAGCTATTTCAACCTTAAATGAAACAGGATCAATGGAAGCTGTCTGTTTTCTAAGCGAATTAAACGTAAAAGGACGAGATACCCATTGGAAGATCCGTCATGCGGTAGAATCGACAGAAAATACTTTGTATAACTTTGACGAATATAAAAGTAAAAGTGAAGCGCCAAGACGCCCGGTTAAAAAATTAATTTTTAACGTCACTTCACGAAAAGATCTCAGCGATGGCGAACAAGCAATTATTGAAGGTATAGCCATATCAAAAGGTGCTCACAAAGCACGCGATCTTGCTAACGCGCCGCCTAATATTCTAACGCCAGCTTACTTAGCTGAACAAGCCAAATTATTGGCGATTGATAATGATAAAGTTGATTGTCAGATATTAGATCAAGCCACCATAAAAGAAATGGGAATGGGCGCTTTTATAGCTGTTGCTCAAGGTAGTGATAACGAAGGTAAGTTAATTGTTCTTAATTATAAAGGCGCAGATAGCGATAAAAAGCCGATCGTATTAGTAGGAAAAGGCATCACTTTTGATAGTGGCGGAATTTCACTAAAGCCCGGCGATAGAATGGATGAAATGAAATATGATATGGGTGGTGCCGCTGGTGTTTTTGGAGCCTTTGTAGCCGTTACCGAAATGTCGTTAAAAGTTAATTTAATTATGGTCATCGCGGCAGCTGAAAATATGCCTAGCGCAAAAGCCTGCCGTCCTGGCGATATCGTTACTACTTTATCTGGTCAAACCGTTGAAATTTTAAATACAGATGCAGAAGGTCGCCTTGTTTTATGTGACGCGCTAACTTACGTAGAACGTTTTGATCCAGCGGTTGTAATTGATGTTGCAACTTTGACAGGTGCTTGTGTTATTGCTCTAGGCAATCAAGCTTCTGGATTATTAAGTAATCACAACCCTCTTGCACATGACCTATTAAATGCTGGAGAGTTAAGTGGAGATAGAGCTTGGCGCTTACCTTTATGGGAAGAATACCAAGAACAGTTACAATCTAATTTTGCTGATATGAGTAATCTTGGTGGCCGAGAAGCTGGGACTATTACCGCGGCTTGTTTCTTATCTCGTTATACCAAAAAATATCACTGGGCGCATTTAGATATCGCTGGTACTGCTTGGCTTTCTGGCAAGCAAAAAGGATCGACTGGTAGACCGGTTCCTCTACTGACACAATATATTTTAACTCAGTGTGAATAGAGATTAGAAAACATGCCCCAAGTTGAATTTTATTCCATAGAAAGCCAGTCTGATTCTAGCTCTGATTCGAGCTCTGACTCAAAGTCTGATTCAAGCTCTGGCTCAAAGCCCGAAGCAAAACCTAGCAAATTGCCTATCGCGCATATTGTTGAGGTGATTACTCGTGGCTATAGAAAGGGGCAAAAGATTTTCATTAATGCGGAAAGTAAGTATCAAGCGGAAATGCTAGATGAAAAGCTTTGGACACAAGATGCAAAGAGTTTTTTACCACATCAATTAGTGGGAGAAGATGAAAACACTAAACCGCCTATTGAAATTGGCTTTGGTCAAAATCCGAGCATAAGAGCTGATATATTAATCAACTTAGCAGATGAAGTTCCTGCATTTTATCAGCCAATGAAATGGATTTTCGAATATGCTTACGGCGATGAAGAAAAAAAAGAAAAGGCGAGAGCAAAATTTCGTTTTTATCGCCAACAAAACTGCTTAATTAATCATAGAAAAATAAGCGGATAATAATTTAGTTAGAACTTGTTATTTTGTAAATAACTTATAAAAATTAACCCATGCGAAACCACTTTTCGCTTGTCACGGCTTGAAAATAATGACTACAAAAAACCAATCTTCAGAAACTAATTTGAACGAATTAGATACGGCCTACAATCCAGGGAATATCGAAAAGAAGTGGTATAAGAAATGGGAATCTGCAGGTAATTTTAAAGCGGGTGTAAACACTTCTCAAGATTCAACCAATGAACCCTATTGTATTTTAATTCCACCGCCAAATGTCACAGGCAGTTTACACATGGGTCATGCTTTTCAGCATACCATCATGGATACATTGACACGTTATCATCGAATGAAAGGCGACGATACACTTTGGCAATGTGGCAGTGACCACGCGGGAATTGCTACTCAAATGGTCGTAGAAAGACAATTGAATGCACAAGGAAAAAAACGCACCGATTTTACCCGCGAAGAATTTATAGAAAAAGTCTGGCAATGGAAAGAAGAATCTGGCGGCACTATTTCTGAGCAAATGCGCCGATTGGGGGACTCACCCGATTGGGAGCGTGAAGCATTCACAATGGATGAAAATTTATCCAAAGCRGTGCAAGAAGTTTTTATTCAACTCTATAATGATAAAACTATTTACCGTGGTAAACGATTAGTTAATTGGGACCCAAAATTCCAGTCAGCCATATCCGATCTAGAAGTTGAAAATCACGACGAAAAAGGCCACCTTTGGCAYTTTCGATAYCCGCTTGCTGATGGTRTTAAAACCAGTGATGGAAAAGATTATTTGGTAGTAGCRACKACWCGYCCWGAAACCATGTTAGGCGATAGTGCSGTWGCGGTTAATCCAARWGATGAAAGGTATACCRAACTAGTGGGMAAATTTATTGACCTMCCGTTAGTWGGTCGTAGAATYCCCATCATAGCCGAYGATTATGTTGATGMRGAATTTGGAACTGGTTGTGTAAAAATAACRCCCGCCCATGACTTTAATGATTACGAAGTRGGTAAACGTCACAACTTRCCRTTGATAAGCATTTTAAGTSCAACAGCAACAATTTTRGMAGAYKCTGATGTGTTTTATTAYGGCGGTAARCCGATGGATGAYTTTGATTCTGCATTACCGTCTAATTACCATAATTTAGATCGTTTTGACGCGAGAAAATTAATCATTGAAGAATTTGAAWGCAAAGGMYTWTTAGATAAAATTGATGATCATGCTTTAAAAGTACCRCGCGGTGATCGAAGTAATGTGATTATTGAACCTTTATTAACCGACCAATGGTATGTAGCTACCAAGTCATTAGCTAAACCTGCTATTGAAGCAGTTCGAAGTGGCGAAATCAAATTTGTACCTGAAAACTGGGATAAAACCTATTACCATTGGATGGAAAACATTCAAGACTGGTGTATCAGTCGCCAACTTTGGTGGGGACATCGCATTCCAGCTTGGTATGATGATGATGGTCAAATTTATGTCGCTAAAAATGAAGCGGAAGTACGCAAACAACATAACCTTTCAGAAGATTTTAATCTAACTCAAGATAGTGATGTTTTAGACACATGGTTCTCCTCCGCTCTCTGGCCTTTTGCAACTATGGGCTGGCCAGAAGAAACACCCGAGTTAAAAAAATATGTTCCTTCCAGTGTATTAGTCACAGGCTTTGACATTATTTTCTTTTGGGTTGCTCGAATGATTATGATGACAAAAAAATTCACTGGCAAAGTCCCTTTTAAAGAAATATATATTACTGGATTAATCAAAGACGAAAACGGCGATAAAATGTCGAAGTCAAAAGGCAATGTTTTAGATCCTATCGATTTAATCGATGGCATTGAGTTAGAAGCGTTAGTCACTAAAAGAACTAGCGGAATGATGAATCCTAAAGATGCAAAGAAAATTGAAAAAAGAACTCGCAAAGAATTTTCGGAAGGTATCAATGCTTATGGAACAGATGCATTAAGAATGACATTTTGTTCGCTAGCATCCACTAGTCGCGACATTAATTTTGATTTAGGACGAGTAGAAGGATATCGAAATTATTGTAATAAATTATGGAATGCCACTCGTTACGTCTTAATGAATGTTGAAGGTCATGATTGTGGACAGGCAGAAGAAGACAATTCAGGATTAAGTTTAAGTGTTGCGGATAAATGGATCATTGGGAGATTTAATCAAACCGTTGAAGCTTTTGAAAATCACATTGCTAAATATCGTTTTGATCTAGCGACTCAAGCGCTGTTTCAATTTAGTAAAAATGATTATTGTGATTGGTATTTAGAACTTTCAAAACCAATGTTAATGAGCGAGTCAAGTAGTGAAGTAGAGAAGTTAGGTACAAGACATACGTTGGTAAACATCTTAGAATCAATGATGCGTTTATTGCACCCAATGATGCCTTTTGTTACCGAAGAAATTTGGCAAAAACTAAAACCTTATTGCAGAGCGGCTTCAGTATCAGATTCAATCATGTTAGCGCCCTTCCCACAGTTTGATGCAAGTAGCGTCGATCAAAATATCATCGATGATCTTCATTGGATCCAAGATTTTATTAATGGCGTTAGAAATATTCGTGGCGAACTTAATATCAGTCCATCTAAACCAATCAATGTATTGCTGAAAACTGATAATGAAGAAACTAAAACTAGAGATTCTAAACGTTTAGATAACTACCAAACGTTCCTTTCATCTCTAGCAAAATTGGAAAGCATCAACTGGGTTACTGATGACAAAATTCCTCCATCATCAACTGCTCTAGCGGGCGAATTAGAGATCCTAGTGCCTGTTGCCGGTTTGATTGATGTGAGAGCGGAAATCGCTCGTTTAAATAAAGAAATTGAAAAGTTAAATAGCGAAATAAAACGAACTCAAGGGAAACTATCGAACGCTAACTTTGTTGATAGAGCGCCTGAGGCTGTTGTTGAAAAGGAAAAAGAGAAGCTAAATATTGCACAACTAGCAATAGCTAAATTGGAATCTCAAACCCAGGAACTTAAATCATTATAAGAGTCGAAAGTTAATTTATTTTCGATATATTGTAATGGTCTAATTAACTTGGAAGGTTTTATAGCAGATTACAAGACACCCAATAATATGCCTAACTACTACCTTCATTCAACTAACGCCTTACAGGCATTGAAAGCTATCAATCAAGGACTATCTTGGATCAACATCTCCGTTGACTTGAATATTTCGGAACAGGAGTTTGCTCTAATTGATCAATGCCTTGTACTTGACGAAAAAAATCGAGTTTCCATTAACCAACTCAAAAAAATCATCAAAAAGACACAGAAGATCACCCTCTGTCGCGATGGAGAGTTGGTTCCGCTTGAAGATCGCAGCAATGGCTACTACAAACTCGTTCCCACAGATGGAGCACCTTTACTAGAAATTAGCGGTGTCAAAATGCATATATCCAAGGGAACTGATCCTTTTGTCAGTGCCTCCGGTATGGCTCAACAAGCGGTACGCAAAGGTGACAAGGTGCTGGACTGTTGTAGCGGTCTTGGCTATGCGGCTATAGCAGCCCACCGACTAGGCGCAAGCGAAGTACTTAGTATCGAACTAAGCCCAGAAGTAATGGCACTGCGTGCACTGAATCCTTGGTCAAAGGATTTGGAACAAGAAAGCATTGTACAACGTCAGGGCAGTAGTTTTGAACTGATAGCCACAATGCCTTCGGCTTTTTTTGATTCAGTGATTCATGATCCCCCACGTTTTTCCCTCGCAGGGGAGCTCTACAGTGAAGAGTTCTACCGAGAGATCTTTCGGGTGCTGCGCAACAACGGACGACTTTTTCATTACACTGGAAACCCTCGCGTCGTAAAAAAAGGAAGCAGCTTTGTCGACGGTGTCATCCGCAGGCTAAAAGCAGTAGGCTTCAGACACATAGAAAAAATCGAACATCTGATGGGTGTCAATGCTCAGAAATAAGAGAATTAAAGGACTGATACTAAAAGTGGTTACAGTAACAAAAAAGCCCCTGAGACTATTGCTATAGTCTCAGGGGCTTCTTATGCGCAACACGTTGAAAGTATTACTATATTGGCGGAGAGATAGAACGCCCAATACAGATAGTCAGCGTATTATATAGACCTTAAAAAACACTTAACCTATTGTTTTATATCAATTTCAGTTCCATAGCATTCCACAGTGTATTATAATAACCACTGGATTTGACGGTTCCCTTGACGGTTCGCAAATGCATTTTTAATACTTATCAGGAAATACTATGTCTCTTTCTCATACTGCTGTTACATCATCTAAACCAAAAGATAAGATGTATAAACTATTCGATGGTGGTGGTCTTTATCTACAAGTTAAACCATCAGGTTACAAGTGTTGGAAGTACGACTACAGAATCGATAAAACAAGAGGCACATACACCATAGGGCAATATCCAGATATTAGCTTAAAAGAGGCTAGGAGCTATCATAGGGATGCCAGAACACTTGTAGCCAAGAATGTTAATCCCAAGCTAATCAAAGAGCAGGAGCGCATCAAGGGCGACCTAGAAAACAAAAGATTTAGCCATTATTCAAATCAATGGTTAGAAAAGCAGAACTTAGCAACCTCTACCTACTCCGACCTTAAACAAAGAATTGAGAAAAACCTCAATCCATTCTTGGATAAGAAAAAGGTAAATGAATTTTCAACGTCAGACCTATTTAAAATAGTTTTAAAAATGAGTGATAGAGGCGCGAAAGAAACAGCTCAAAGAATGGCCAATGTATTAAGGCGAATCTATAACGAGATTCTAATCTTGGGAGTAGTCGAGAACAACCCAGCGCAAGGGCTAGCAGAGCTATTACCAAAACCAGATGTAAGGCTCAAAGAGAACTTTGGTCACGTCACCACGACTATAGAGCTAGCCAACCTCCTCAGAGAAATAGACAAGCCAAGACCTAAACAAGATTTTGCTACTACTCAAGCTCTCAAGCTAATGCCCCTTGTATTCCTTAGACCCAAGAACATTAGGTTTCTCAAATGGGATTATATTGATTTCAAAAACAAGATTATCAATTTGCCTGCAAGCGAGCTTAAAACAAGAAAAGCGTTATCCGTACCATTATCACAACAATCACTAAAGATACTCAAAGACATCAAACCATTGACAGGTGACGGTACATTCGTGTTTGTTACTGCAAACTCTCAAGACAAACCATTAAGCGAAAGCACTACCACTGAGGCTATAAAAAGGCTAATAAACCCCATAACAAGCAAACCTTTTGGCACTGGTTATATGACCTCTCATGGCTTTAGACACACTGCCAGCACAATGCTAAATGAGCTTGGATTTGATCCAGATATCATTGAATTACAATTGGCTCATATTAACAAAGATCGAATTAGAGCTACGTACAACAAAGCTGAATGGATGGATAAACGGATTGCCATGATGCAATCATGGGCTAATTATCTTGATGGATTGAAGTCCGGTGCTGATGTTGTACCTATTAACAAGAAATAAATGAGTGACATGTTATGGAACGAAAGATTTATCTAAATAGAGTTAGCGTTGAACTTGGATTAGGTGGAATGCCTAACCTAAATGTTTTAAATGAAATTCTGTCATACGCACTAAATGGAAGTTTACCTATCTATTTCGATAACGATATTTACGGCTCTAAAGTAAATAGTACATATGATAGAATTGATGAGTCAAAAATAATGGTACTTGGCGGTAGTTCATACTTACAGGGGTGCAAAACCCTAGTTGCTACAAACCACTATCAGTTTGAATCAGATTTTCATATCAGTTTATCCAGATTCGTTTACAAAAATGAAGAATACTACCCCGTTGATGAATCTGGCATGTGGATCGAATTCCCTAGAATGACCCCAACACATTTCTATTGCCTTGCAGATCAAATTCAATCATTCAAAAATAAAAAAAATACTAACCAAAACAGATCCAAAAAATTAAGTAGGCAACAAGAATTAGAACAAGCAGTCAAATTATTTTTGACTTCTAAAACCGGAGTAAAGGCACCAGACTATCAAAGATGTTATTCATTTTTGAAGGAACCCACTCAAGATGACTTATGGGATATGTTTCAGAAAGCAGACAGAAAAATGTTTCGTTCTGGTAAACAGGATTTCTTCAAAAAACAAAATATCTTTAAATTTACAGAAGGAACCGGAAATGGCAGGAATTAACGTAAGAAATAAATCTATATATAAGTATTTTCTAAACTTTATGCATTTAGAACTCGAAAAATAACATCAACAAAAACAACGGGTTAATCATACACAAGACATCTCGTTAGCTAATTCCACATACATCCATATAATTTATCTTTTCATTTCCCTAAGTTTTAATACTTGAAATCCACATCATTCGATATGGATTCAATATTTTAAAAGGAAATCCAATATGGATAAATCAACAATTGAGAATAACTTACTCGATACACAAACAAGTCAAACCAGAAAATTAATTAGAATTAAACAAGTGTAAGCGTCTAAGGAAAGACACCTAGCTTTTAAATGGTGTCTTCTAATTCCACATTCCAAGGCATTAAGTATTCAAGATTGTCAGGCTGCTTTGGTAA
>NVTT01000092.1 GCA_002401655.1 Gammaproteobacteria bacterium
CAATTACTTAGACTACATGAGCAGAGTCTTCGGTTCTTAAGGCCATAGCCTCGAACCTGCTCCACGTCCTCAGGACGTGGTTTTAATGTTTAATAAAATTTGGCTCTCTGCCACCAATCTTGGTCTATATTATTTCGATTTATCAACTTCTATCTGGCAAAGGCCTGCATGGCTGCCTAAGGAAAAAAGTCCATTATTTATCAATCAACTCTATTATGACAATAATGACAATATCTGGATAGGTAGCTTAAGCGAAGGCATTATTCGTTATAACTTTACTAGTAAGAAATTATCATCTTACAAAAACACTAAAAATAAAACAATACTAAGTGGTAACTGGATCAAATCATTTCTTCAAGACTCTAGTGGCGATATTTGGGTAGGTTCCTCCCAAGGACTAATGAAATATCAAGCTGAAACAGATAGCTTTCAGTTTTTATCATTAAGAGAAGATGGTACTAAAGATACCATTTATGGACTGTTGCAGGACGATAATGATTTTATTTGGGCATCAACTAACCAAGGATTAGTTAGATTTCATCCTAACTCCTTTGATAACACTAATTCTTTCGACAACAGTCATTCCTTAATTAGCGTTCGACATTTCAACCATAACGATGGCTTACAAGGCAATGAGTTTAATACCGGCGCATTTTTAAAAGCGAAAGATGGCACCTTTTATTTTGGCGGAACCAATGGATTTAATTCATTTAACCCGCTGGATTTCATTGATGATTCTATTGTCAATTCACCGGTTATTTCCGAACTTAAAATTTTCAACCAATCAGTTTCTGTTAATGAAACAAGTGATACTACAGACAAATATAAATTCACATTACCACAACCAATACATATGATATCAGAACTTAATTTATCCTATCAGCATCAACTTTTTTCACTCGCTTTTTCTGCGATGAATTATGATAATGCTAGCCAACAAATCTATGCTTATCGGTTAATTGGTTTATTCGATAATTGGATAGAAACGGACAGTAGATCAAGAATTGCTACTTTTAGTGGATTGCCTCCGGGAAATTATCAATTTCAAGTGAAAAGTAAAACGTCCGGGGAATCATGGAACTTAAATTCAAGGAATGACAACATCACTGAATTATCCATTAATATATCACCCCCTTGGTGGATGAGTTACTACGCGTATTTTGTTTACTTATTTATATTAGTGATGATACCCTACTTATTTTTTCACCAACGTAGTAAATTAATTCGTATACGAGCTATCGATTTAGAAAAAGAAGTAAAGTTACGAACGTCACAATTAAAGACAGCGCTCATTCAAAAAGAAGAAGTTTTTACAAATATCTCCCATGAGTTTCGGACACCCTTAACCTTAATGATTGGCCCTGCCGAAGAGTTGACAAATTCTCAATACCATAACGATATTAAACGAACAGGAGATAGAATTAAGCGAAACGGCGAATTACTTTTAAGATTAGTCAATCAATTACTAGGAATTGCTCGCAGTGAACAAGAGGAAATAGATGAACCCCATAATATTCTCGATTTATCTCAATTAGTAGAACATATTTGTCAGCGCTTCGATGTCTATGCTAGTAGTACCCAGATAAAATTTTCTTATCAAATTAAAAACAACATTTTAATCAATGCCACAGCAGAACAAATAGAACCAATAATATCCAACATATTATCTAACGCATTTAAATACACACCGGATAAGGGCACAATTAAACTGAAACTGTTTCAAAGAAACAAAAAAATCAGTTGTGAAATATCAGATAACGGTCAAGGTATTGCGACAAATGAATTAGATAAAATATTTGATCGTTTTTATCGCTCCTCTAATAATAAAGAAAATAATCAAAGTAGCGGTATTGGACTGGCGCTGGTAAAAGCATTAGTCAATAAAACCAACGGGAAGATTGAAGTCTTTAGCTCTCTTGAAAAAGGAACTCAATTTTTAGTCCGTTGGAATGATGTAATTAATCATTCCATGACAGCAACAATTCAACGGTCAAAAGACTTAGTTAATACGACTTATACAGAAAAAGAAATTTCAATACTAAACTTCCCACACTACCAGCCTCAAAACAAGCCACTAGACAAAACCAAACCATGTTTGTTAATTGTCGAAGACCACAATGAACTGAAAGAATATTTAATCTCTCGCCTATCAACTGACTACGCTTGTCTATCCGCATCCAATGGTGAGCAAGGAGTAGAGTTTGCAATAAAACATCAACCGAAAGTCATCATCTCCGATATAATGATGCCTAAATTGGATGGTTACGGCCTATGTGAAAAAATTAAAACCAATCACATAACTAGTCACATACCTATTATTTTACTGACTGCAAAAGCGGATAAAACTAGCAGAATAAAAGGGCTAATAAAAGAAGCCAACATTTACCTTAGCAAACCTTTCGACTTTAATGAATTAAGCCTTCATATTAGAAATCTATTAAATGAACGAGAAAATCTAAAAAAACAATTTTGCATCGCATTAGACAATGATCATTGGGATACTGTTGATTTACCAAAAGAAGATGACGACTTTTTAAACTCACTAAATAATGCGATGAACGCACATTATTCAGAACAAGATTTTCAAGCAACAGAATTAGCAAAAATTATTGGATTTTCAGAGCGCCAATTGCAACGAAAATTCAAGGCTTTTTCGGGCATCACACCCACTCACTTTATGCGACAGTGGCGATTAAATCAAAGTCGGCGTTTATTATTACAAAGGCACCCTATTGGTAATATAGCATTAGATTGTGGTTTTAGTAGCCAAGCCTATTTTGGTAAGTGTTTTAAACAACAATTTTCAATGACGCCAAGTGAATATCTAGATTTAAAAACTAGGCAACTAGATTCCTAAGATTCCCCCATGGTCATTAAAGAAGTATTTCCACCGGCCGCGGTGGTATCAATGCTAATCGTTTTTTCAGTCACTAACCGATGATAAAGTGTTTTCATATTTGACTCGCTGATTACCGGTAAGATTTCAACCTCTCTTTCAGCCATTTTTTGTGCTAAATAACTTTGCCAATCGCTATTGATATCGACCAAACTTCCTGACAGAAACTCTGACGCTAAAACGACATTTAAATAGTCAATTGGTAAAGTATTAAAGACTTGTTCGTTAATTCCAATTTGACTGAGTAGTTGTTGGAATAAGTTGACTAGCGTCTCTTTCACTTCAACTTTATCACCTGTCTTTTCAATAATACACATCATCGTATTACCGGATGTCAAAGTCGAAATAAAACTTAACAACCAAGCTTCAATACTTGATTGTTCATCTAACAAACTAACAATGACACCTCTAGGTTCAAAGGATAATTGATTAGACTCTCCTGTCGGACCAGGTAAAATAATCGTTTGTGAATAATCATTTTCGATAGCTAATAATAGATGGCGGGCTTTGATAATTGACTCATTTAGTTTTGGAAATGATGTTGCTATTTTTGTATTGGTTGCTAGATGGGCTAGCAGTTGTCGCATTACCGAAATTCGATTAACGATGGGCTGGTATCGCCACTCGGAAAACCCACGCGATAGTCGCTCAAGTTTTTGTTTAACGACTTCATTAACACCGACCTCCATCTCTTCATTGACCGAGGCTAGTTTTTCTTTTTGTTTTAAATCTACTGACGATAAAACTTTAACAGCTGGTCTATTAATATCGGTCACCAGCCGAGACAAATAGTTAGGGCCTCCTGCTTTAGGTCCTGTCCCAGATAACCCACGACCACCAAATGGTTGCACACCAACAATCGCGCCAATCATATTTCGGTTCACATAAATATTTCCAGCGGGTGAACGTTCCGCAAGGTAAAGACACCTTTCACCAATTCGAGAATGGATCCCCATAGTCAAACCAAATCGTGTTGCATTTATCTGTGCCATCACATTATTTAACTCATTCGGCTTAAAGCGGATCACATGAACGCACGGGCCAAAAACTTCTCTTTCTAAAACCGACAAATCGTCAATTTCATATAAACGTGGTGCAAAAAAGGTACTTTCAACGGGCACAGAATAAACCTCACATTGATACAATAATTTCCCTTTGCTTTTCATTTGCTCCGCATGCGCTTGCAAACTCAATAATGCTTTTTCATCTATCACCGGACCAATATCAGTACTTAATTTTGAAGGGTCACCTATTTTTAATTCTTTCATTGCGCCAATAATCATCCTAATTACTTTATCGGCAATGCCATCTTGAATAAATAACACTCTCATTGCAGAACATCGTTGACCCGCACTTTGAAAACCTGAAGCAATCACATCATCCACCACTTGCTCAGGCAATGCGGTTGAATCAACAATCATGCAATTTTGACCGCCAGTTTCTGCTATTAATGGAATAGGGGCTCCGCCACGATCGGCTAATGTTTTCGCCATCCAACTACCCACTTCCGTCGATCCCGTAAACATCACAGCTTTGATCCTTTTATCGGGAACAATGATTTTTCCAACTTGACTGCCCCGTGCTTGGAGTAACGAAACCACTCCTTTTGGTAAACCACACGCTTCAAATAATTCTATCGCGCGATGCGCAATTAACGATGTTTGCTCCGCTGGTTTTGCCACCACGGTATTACCACAAGCAATCGCCGCAGATACTTGCCCTAAAAATATGGCCAACGGAAAATTCCAAGGACTAATACAAAGGACAACGCCAAGAGATTTTAATGGTTGCTTTTTTGTCGAGTCCTCGCCCATCATTTTTTCAACTTGAATGGCATAATAACGACAAAAATCTATCGCCTCCCTCACTTCTGCGATGCTGTCTTGCGCTGTTTTGCCCGCTTCTTTAATGCAGATAGCGATCAACTCATCCATATGCGCTTCTAACGAATTTGCCATTTTATTGAGTAATTCTGCTCGCTGTTTAACCGTAGTATTTGACCAAAATTTATAAGTGTTTTGTGCTAGCTCTAGCTTATTAATCATCACATTTTCATCATCTTTACTTAGATTAGCTAAAACTTCTGAATGATTAGCTGGATTGAATACATTTAGAATGTTTGAACTTTCTGAATGAACTCGGTCTTCTGAATGGCTCTGATTTCCTTTTTTCATTTTCCACCAATCATCAAGATTAGTTTCTAAAACCGTCAAACGATTCGTGTCGGTTAGATCTAAACCAACAGAATTTTTTCTTAACTTCCCATAAAGATTGGTTGGAAGAGCAATTTGTGAGTTGCGTTTATCTTTCCAAAGCATCACCGTTTCCAACGGATCAACTAGCAAAGATTCCACCGAAACATTTTCATCCACAATGTTATTAACAAACGAGCTATTCGCTCCATTTTCTAACAAACGTCTCACCAAATAGGCTAAAAGATCCACATGCGCACCAACTGGAGCGTAGACCCGACAAGCCACTTTTTCCTCGTTTACCACTTGATTAAATAAAGACTCTCCCATTCCGTGTAAACGCTGAAACTCAAATCCCTTGTGCGTATTGTTTTCGTTTTTATAAAAATCTGAGTCCATATCCATTTCTAAGATAGTTGAAACCGTATAGGCATTATGGGTGGCGAATTGAGGATAAATACTATCCCGAAAACCTAATAGTTTTTTAACACAAGCTTGATAGCAAACATCGGTTGATGCTTTACGCGTAAAAACGGGGAATCCGTCAAAGCCTTCCGCTTGGCTATGTTTTATTTCTGTATCCCAGTAAGCCCCCTTGACTAATCTCACCATCATTTTACGTTGATTAGATTGCGTCAATTCTCTGATCCAATCAATCACATAAATCGCACGTTTTTGATAAGCTTGAACCGCCATTCCAAAACCTTGCCAATCACCCAAATCTTTATCGCTGAAAACCGCTTCGATAACATCTAAAGAAATATCTAATCGATCCGCTTCTTCCGCGTCAACGGTGAAACCAATATCAAGTTTTTTCGCTTCCATGGCTAGAATTTTAAGTCTTGGTACTAACTCATTCATCACCTGCTCATAATGGGTAAATTCATAACGAGGATGAATTGCCGAAAGTTTAATTGAGATTCCAGGGCTAGCAATAGGTCCTCTGCCTTTTGAAGCTTTTCCGATAGATTTTATAGCATTCATATAACTATCAAAATATCGATCCGCATCCTTCATGGTTCTCGCGCCCTCACCCAACATATCGTAAGAGTAGGTGTAACCTTTWTCYTCCATTGCTCGMGCTCTTTTTAATGCTTTATTAATSGTTACYCCCATCACAAACTGRGARCCCATYAATTCCATRGATTGACGAACMGCACTWCGGATCACMGGTTCACCTAATCGACCCACCAACTTTTTCATAATACCGAATTGGTCTTTGTTATTTTCTTTACGGTAGTTAACTAACTTCCCCGTTAATAACAGTCCCCAAGAAGAAGCGTTAACGAACATCGAATCGCTCTGACCAATATGAGAAATCCAATCACCACCACTTAATTTATCTCTAATTAACTCATCTGCGGTTAATTTATCTGGCACTCTTAAAAGCGCTTCCGCAAGACACATCAATACAACCCCTTCTTCAGATGAAATGGCAAATTCTTGCAGTAACGCATCAACGCCACCTTTGCCAGATTGGACCTTACGAATTTCTACGATCAACTGTCTTGCGCGCTCCCAAGTACGACTTCGAGCTATCACACCAATTTCAGCTTGAGGAATAATTGTTTCAAGCACTTCATTTTCATCTTTATGGTAAAAATCTCGAATCATTTGTCGAGTATTAGATGGCGAGGTTAACGGATAAGTTAATAACATCATGATTCCTAATACATGGATTAATAAGTAACTTATTAAATGGTTTAGCGATCAGTAAAAACACAAAAACACTCATAAGTATAATAAATTGATTTTATTACATAAACCACAGCATATGTTGCGCATATAAGACTTAATGCCGTACAATAAACAAGATAAATCAACTTACACAGTATTAAATGATTATGAAAAACGAAATAGACAAGGTTGATAAGAGGATACTCGCTGAATTACAAAAACAGGGGAGAATATCTAATGTTGAGCTTTCCAAACGGGTTCATTTAAGCCCTAGTCCCTGTTTAGAGCGAGTCAAACGATTAGAAAAAGAAGGTTACATCAAATACTATAGAGCTGTGCTGGACCAACAAAAACTAGGCTATGACATGGTTGCCTATGTCACCGTGACTTTAGATAAAACCACTCATAACTCATTTAAACAGTTTAAAGAAGATATCATTCTTGTCAATGAAGTGATTGAGTGTGACATGGTTGCAGGCGGTTTTGATTATCTATTAAAACTGTTGATTAAAAACATGGAACATTACCGAAATACCCTTGGTATCATTTCAGAAATTTCCAGTGTTTCGCAAACACACACTTACATGGTAATCGAAAAAATAAAGGAAAATGCTAATATTCAATTACTTTAAAGCATTTGCTCTTTAGTAATTAATAAAAAGGTTCGAGTTAAAATATGAAAAGTGAATATTCTAAAAATGAAGAAATGGCAAATGCCATTAGCCATGGTGCGGGGGTCATATTTGGACTCATTGCCTTATATATGATGATTTTAGCGTCCGGTGATAATTTCTATAAGTTAATTAGCTCCATTATTTATGGAGGTAGCATCATTCTTTTGTTTACAGCGTCGACCCTTTATCACTCTCTTAGTTCTGGCTCTGTTAGAAAAAAATTAAAAACGCTCGATCACCTCTCAATTTATATTTTAATCGCCGGTAGCTATACACCTTACATGCTAATAAGTTTGGCAAATAATAGTGGTTTTACTTATTTAAAATGGATTTGGGCTTTTGCGTTACTGGGTGTTTGTTTCAAATTATTTCTAGGACACAAATACGAAAAATTAAGTTTAGCCTTTTATTTGGGTATGGGTTGGTTTGTTATTGTTGCCGGAAAAGAAATGCTCGAAAGTGTTTCTTATGAGGGTTTATTGTATCTTCTTTTCGGTGGTCTCGCTTATACTTTTGGGGCTGTTTTTTATGCGTGGAACGGCTTAAGATTTAATCATGCTATTTGGCATTGTTTTGTGCTTGCTGGGGCTATGTTTCACTTTTGGTCAATTTATTGGTATGTTTTACAATAGTCAGTTAGAATTTATTGTTCCGGTAATTCAACCGGATTAACCGCCTTCTTTTTAGACCGCCCCGATTTACGCAATGCTTCACGCAATACATATTCAATTTGAGCGTTCACGCTACGCAACTCGTCTTCAGCCCAACCTTGCATAGCGTTCAACACGTCTTCATTTATTCGTAATGGATATGCTTTCTTWGCCACGTTAAACTCCACTTCTTTTCAATCCCCTCTTCAGAGGAAGAGGGTTAGGTAATTACACTTAAAACTTAATACAAACTTCCCGCATTAACAACCGGCCTAGCTGCTTCATCACTACATAAAACAACCAACAAATTACTCACCATTGCCGCYTTTCGYTCATTATCWAGCTCAACRATACCTCCTTTYGAYARYTGYTCCAACGCCATTCCAACCATGCCAACAGCACCTTCAACAATGGTTTTTCTTGCGGCAATAATTGCCATSGCTTGCTGKCGTCTTAACATTGCGCTGGCGATTTCTGGGGCATAAGCTAAATGACTAATGCGAGATTCAATCACTCGTACACCTGCTTTATTAAGTCTATCTTGAACTTCCTGCCTCAATTCTTCGGATATTTCTTTTGGATGACTTCGTAATGAAATTTCTTCTTCATGRTTATCRTACATATAWCGRGTSGCTARRTTTCTKACYGCSGCTTCACTTTGYACYGARACAAATGCYTTTAAATTATCCACTTCAAATATTGCTTCTGCAGTRTCAACCACTTGCCAAACAACKACGGCRGCTATTTCTATYGGATTACCATTTTTRTCATTYACTTTTAGTTGYCCACTTTCAAAATTGCGAACYCTAAGYGAAACTGCAAATTTYGYRTAAAASGGGTTWGCCCAGCGTAACCCTTCCTCTTTAACCGTTCCAACATACTTTCCAAACAACTGCAAAACTCTGCCTTCATTGGGGTTCACCATAAAAAAACCGAACCAGCAAATAAAAATAAGTATTGCAATTAAAATAGTAGCTACGGCTATGAATCCGCCCGCACGTCCTATGGTAAAAATAAGTCCTATGGACGCAATTTGTGCAATAAATAGTACAACTAGCGTTGTGATCCCATTAGGGGCTTTGATTTCTTTTTCTGTATACATAGTATTCTCCTTACATTTCAAAACAACAACAATAAGATATCATTATGATATCACTTTGTCAGACATGGTAATGTAACAAATTAAATAAACGACTATGGATTAAAAGTCCATAGGTTAGATATGTATGACTAAAAGTCATTTATATCTATGAACTAAAGTAGATACCATCTCTCCAAACCGATTTCAAATGATAATTTAACTCATTTGTGGTCGGTACTCGCTTTGATGTTTTAAAACACCAAAACAAATCTGTACA
>NVTT01000093.1 GCA_002401655.1 Gammaproteobacteria bacterium
GAAAACGCCAAAAAATATAATCGTAGAGATGTTAATGATCATTATAGTGAGCCTGTATTAAGTAAGGTAAAGTCTATTAATGAAGAAGATGATTTTATTTCTGCTGATATTTACTTGGATGGCGACAAAGGGAGCTACATGACACGAAAAATTCCATTCAACCAAGTAACATTCGAAATATATTGAACCAAAATAACGAGAAGTAGAAGTAGAAACGGACTAATGAATTAGAATGATTTACTGTAGCAGCAAAAAGGATAATGATGATAAGTTCGATTCAAGCTCTAAAAGAATGTATGGATGACTTAGGAATGGATAGAAATAATGAGGCGTTTTATAATATAGATGCTTATTATAATGACCTCACAAGGCCAGCCCAAGGAAATACAGTGGTTACATTTTTTTCTGGTCAACATTCCACATTTGGGCCACATATTATTTTGGATGAAACGATAAGAAGTTTTGGCGTACCTTTTACAGAGTTCAAGCCTAAATACCAAGAATTTAGTTACGACAGTAGTAATAAACGCTTAGAGATACAGGGCGTTGGCTATGAGTTTGAATTGGGTAGATTCGGGCTTGAACCAAAATAACGAGGGAGCAAAATATTAGATATGGAAAACCAAAATAAATTTTATGCTGAGCTATCAAAATTACTAACGAAACACAAAGTTGCAATTACTTGTAAAGCAAAATCTGACTACAAAGAAGTGTTGTTTCAGTTTTATTCAAACGATAAAGTAGTGTTAGCTAAAACTGGTAGAAATCATTTAACGGCAACCGACATACAAAGACTATCTACTAATAATCTAGATCTTAAAGTCGAAACGCTTAGTTTTGAACCAAAATAACGAGATACCTATTAGGAGTAGTGAGTAAATGATTGATGGTGATGACTCAGTTGAGGATCGAGTGAAGTGTGACATTGAGATTGATTGTGCCAACGGTCAAGCTGTCGCTTGGGTTTTAAGAAATCTGGCTGATAAGTTAGGGCGCGATGAACTCGACACTGGATGGCACGATGTCAATGTTCCGAATGGCGATGAAGTTGGAAAGATTTACCTTGATTTCTATGGAATTGAAACAAGATAACAAGAAAAACAATCTGATGAATCAATATAAAAATATATTAAAAGAAATCAAACTAAAACCAGGACGCTCTTCTTTTGGATTGAACGATAATATTATTCATAGTTTAGTGTTGAGCGGAAAGTTGCTCGGAGATGATATTTCATCGCAATCAACTCCTAATGGTGTTAATTATGAATATGAAAACCTATTTATCACGACAGAAGGTGATTTATATTTAACAGCCTGGTCTCAGAACAAAACATGGTTTATGGGAATTCTAGCTGCTATTGTGGTGGCTCTTCTACTCATGGTAATTAATTACTTTTTAGAGCAAGGAGACGGCGCAACTGATAATAATGGGAGTTCTTACGAACCTAGCGTAAATCAAACTATGTTTGCTAGGAAACCTAGCAATATAAATGAAGCTAGAAAAGATTGCTCTTCGGTAGTTCAAGTACCAATTCGACAAGGAGCACTTTGGAATCTAGCACTTTTAAAATCGGCTAAAATATATACTGATAGTAATATCAATATTGAAACCCACCTACATAAAAGCCGGCACGTTAATGATGGCTGGTATAGCAACTGTAAAAGCTGGATTCCGTTTGATACCAGTGAGCATTATATGGAAATTGATTTTGGTCGAATGGTTAAGATCAATAAGCTGGCTATTTCTAATGACAATACTGGTCAGTTTAAGGATCGTCGTATTGTGAGCGTTAGAGTGGAAATTAATAACCAGACGGTACTGAGACTGGAAAATCAATCAGTAACTACCTCTTTAGATATTCAACTTAAAAGTATCGATACTAGAGCTATTAAAGTTTTTGTTAAAGGAGCTAGTTACGGACATCCACCAAGAGTAGATGAGTTGGTTGTGTGGGGTACGCCTTTAGAACTAGTTCCAAATAAATGAGAATGAACCAAAATAACGAGATGATGGAAAGCGAAAGGGTTGGTGTGACTAGAGTTGTAGTATCTATTTATGGATTTGTCCACACTGTTAATAGCTCTCAGTCGAGCTAGGAGTGATTCATTTTGTGCGTCAATTTCATGGTCTAGTATTTGATTTTCGATTAGCAAAAACATTACAAGCTTCAAGAAAAGTACGGATACTATGTAAGCCGATAAAGTATAGCCTGTAGCGACAAGTGTTGCATTAGGACGGAATATCGCCAGACCTCATACTTGCTGATATACAAGGAAAGATATGAAAATAATAGAAAAGGTTGAAATTAAACATTTTAGGTCATTTGACGGCGGTAAAAACCAGGCTAAAGTGATAATAAACAATTTGGAAGATCTAAATGTATTTTCTGGTGCGAATGATTCAGGGAAATCGAATGTTTTACGTGCTTTGAATTTGTTTTTCAACAATGAGATATCACCAGGCATCAAATTCGACAAGAATAGAGATTTTTCCAAAATAGTCTCAAATAGATTTGATCAAGAAATAAGAAGAAGAAAACAAAACGTTCAAAAATCAAAGGAAAGTGAAGTAACAAAGGTCGTTAAACGCTCGGACGAAGTAATATCCATCAAGCTGCATTTCTACAACCCTAAAAACCAACGGGGTCTCCCTCTACGTTTTTGGATTTCAAAACAATACACTTCAAAAAATCGATTTGAAGGAGAATATATATATCAAAATAGCTTGCAGGGAAATGGCCAAGTAAAGGTTTTTCTCGGTAATTTCAAGTTTGAATATGTTCCTGCGATCAAAGATACTAACTATTTTAAGCACCTATTTCAAAAACTGCAAACATATCTATTTGAAAAAGGAAGTAAAAAATCAGGTAATACATTTGCGAAATCATCTGAACATTTTAACTCATCCTTGGAAAAAGAAACAGAGAACTTATTTAAGCAGTTTCTACAAAGTAGTGGTGTTGATGCTGCATTCCATGTCCCCTCGACTCTTGTTGACTTTTTTCGGACCCTTTCGGTGAAAACAGAAAATGACATATCGCTTTTCGATCGGGGAGATGGGGTTCAAGCAAGATTTATTCCTGAGATATTAAATGAAATTTCCAAAGACACTAAAAAAAATATTATTTGGGGTTTTGAAGAACCTGAAAATTCATATGAAGCAAAAAATATTAGGCAAATAAGAGACGAATTCCAAAATAAATATTCTCGCGATAAACAAATATTCATTACTTCGCATACTAAAGAATTTTTGTCCCTCAAGAGAAAACACACACACCAGGAAGCGAACATTCTCAAAAATAAGAAATATAGAACTAAAACTGAACGTGATTCGGCTTTAAGTAAATTAAGCATGGGGCGAACATCTAGTTTAATTTCCATATATCGAGTTTGGAAAAACTCTGAAACAAATAATACATCTCTAATTACGCGATTCGATGAGAAAAATAAAGAGTGGGAAAATACCTGTGATGATTTGGGAATTGTTGAAGAGTCAAGAATAGTTGAACTTTTACAAGAAAAAATTGAGTTGCAAGACCTGGAAATATCTAAATCAAACCTATCTGAAGTTAAACAAAAACTGATTAGCGAAGAAAGAATTCAAGATTTGCGGGATGCTCTAGATAATATAACTACCATGGAAGCAAAAATAGCAGAGTACGAAAAACCAATACTGTACGTAGAAGATCGATTAGATCACATTTATAAGATCGCTTTTCTAAAGCTAAATAATGTTGGTTTTACTCTAAGTAATCTCGATGAGAAATTTAAGGAGCATGGATCATTTGTTATTAGGCGATCTGAAGGCGCAAGTAAGCTTGATGGCTTCCTTCGGTGTGCAAATACGGATGGTTTTGAAGAAAAAAAAGTTGCTGGGTTGTTTGATTTTGACAGGGAGGGATCCAATAAATTTTATATGCTCACAAAACATCAAATGTGGGCCGACAGTATAAGTGGCACCAAAGAAACGGGATACTATATTAAAAGGAAAGATCACAATAGTTTTAGTGCTCTTCTGATTCCAATCCCTAACAGATTGAAGAAGCTTCTGAGTGACGTAGAAAAAGGTAAATTCGATAGCTTTATAGAAATAGAAAATTTATTACCGGTGGAATTTTTGAAAAAGAACAATTTAGTTTCCATTGAGCATATCTTAAATGTTGAATACTACAAAATTAAGGAAAAGAAAAAGTCAAAGCTTCCTAAAATTTTGATAGAAGAGCCTGTTAATACATTCAAGGACTTTAAACCTTTATATGACGCCCTCGAAATGTTATTTGATTACTAAATGGGAGCTTGGGTTATAATCCCTGAATAAAGAGAAACTCAATATTGCCGTGGCACTAGTAACTCTAATGTTAACGTGATAATTGCAACAAAATAACGAAAGGTAGAAAACAGTGTTATTAAGCTTACGCGAATATAAACTAGAATGGTTTCTACTTATATTGTCATCTCTAGTCATGGGCGTGTGTTTTCATATTAAGCCTGATTTTGTAGATGATCTGGTATTTAGTTTTCACAAGGTAGCGGGCAGATTATAAATATATGGATCTATTTAATATTAAAAGGATTTACTCGCTAACCACTGAGCCCGAAGGCAAAACTGAATTTGATCGTTGGACTTCACAAGAAGATGTTGTGAGCTTTTTAAGCGAAGATTTAAACGATGAATACATAATCGTTTATTCATCGTTACCACACACATTTGTACACTCAGTATTTATTCCTAAACCTGTACTTACTAAAGACTTAGTAAACGATCTACTAAAATGGAGTAGTAATCCTTTCTCATCGTGGGGATTAACGTGTTCGTCTAGCGATGCTTGGATAGAACCACCACTTTATAACTCTGGGAGTCAAACACTGAGTACAGGCGAGCAAATTGTATTTGGGCGTTCATTTGAAGGTATCAATAGCAATCGAAACTACTATGAGATAAATCAAAAGATTTCACATGTGCTAGACATTCACTTTATTCCTGAGCGTAATGCTTGGTGTAGATTAGATGATCATGGTGATATGTTAGATGTATTTAAGATCATAGAAATTGATGACTTTCCTAGGAATGAAACTGGTACGATCATTTGTGTTAAGAAAGATGTGCTTAGCGAGTATTCAAGTGTAGAAAACCTAACTTTAATGAGGATGTTTGACTTCACCAGATATAGGTCAGATAATTTCTTAGGATGGGATAACAAACAAGAGTCTAAAGAAATTCAAAACTCAAAGTCAATTTATGGCTCGCTAATGATTAAGCCTGGAACAGGTAGCTATTCCAATGGGTTTCAGCTTGTAGAGATAAATATTCCTAAAGAAAATATTGTAGATCGCGCGTGGGGCAGACCAATAGATGAAGGCCAAAAAAAGTATTGCTCTTTTATTGCTAATGACTGGAAAAACCAAGTCATTTCTGAAATCTCATGCGACCCTGATTGCATATCTAACTATTTTACTGAATCTGATCTTCCGTACGAAATTACCCCTGCCTTCTTCAGACCGGAAGTTTTAGCTAAATATAAAGCGGATAGAGCAAAATACAAGCTGGGTACTCGCTCTGTTAGTTGTCGAGGGGCTTGGCATCTAAAAACTTTTGATATTAATTCAGCTGGTCAAGTTCATACTTATCTAATTTATTTAAGCAGTATGCCTTATGAAGAACAACTACATTGGAAGCAGTATAACGAGAATCCAAAAGCGCCACTTTCTGCGCGCGCTATTAGAACAGACTTTGAAGGCCAATTTTACGAAGGTTATGATCCACTACCAAGCTTGAAACACAAGCTCGAGGTTCTTCATACACAAAGCGCTGAATGGTGGGTTCTTAGAGATGAGAGCGCTCCAGATAAAGTCCATTATCCTTACACAGAATCAAAGGATGAATGGGCGGAGGAAATATTAAACCTAGATCAACTGTTGGTTGAAGGTTTGCAAGAAAAATGGTTGAGAAAAAAGGCAAAAGAGTTGGGTTGTAAACCAGATGACCGACTTAGAGCGTTAAAGCTATTGGAAATAATTCTCGTTGCTATAGATTTCAATCAAGATCATGCAAGAGAAATTATGACACCATTTCATGTCGTCCATAATTTAAGGTCATTACTAAAAGGGCATACATCTGGAACGGAAGCAGAGAAAGAGCGAAAAAAAGCCTTAAAAGAACATGGTAACTTTAGAAAGCATTTCGAAAAAATTAGTGCGGACTGTGACGAAACTATTAAAATTATAGGCAAGGCGCTCAAAGAAATATGAGTGTTGTGGCTGATAAACTACACAATTCGAACCGTTAAAATGAAACGTTGAAACAAAATAACTAGAAAAAACAATATAAATTAAAGAGAATAAACTGCATGAAAGCTTCAGAAAAATACACAAATGTTTTTGGTTCGATGAACCATCTTTCTAACAAAATCCCATGGACTACTGGTTTGTCAAATATGGTTGAATTTGTCGTTTGGAACACAAGCAGTGTGCTTGGTGTTTCAAAAAAAGAATATTGGAAGCAAATAGTCGATTGGGTGAAATCAGATGAATTGAAAGATTTGAAAAACGAAGATGTCATTAAAGTAATTGAAAAAAGGCTCGATTCGATTATGCTTGAAACAGAGCAACTTGAAACCTACTCCAAAAAATCTACTGGGATATGTACTGCTCGCGAGGCTTTGAGACGAGTTAAATATTTTTCGGAAGATTATCTAAATAAAGAATTTGATATTTTCTTAAGTTTAGTAAGTGATTCTTATCTGGACATGTTTTACAAACAGTTTATTTCATTCGAAGAAAAAAATAGCTGGTCAACTCACGGTAACAGTGGATTGTTTGAATGTAGTACTAAGTTGACAGCGATGTTTATGGATAACTTAGCTTATAACAATAAGTCAAACATACTAGTTGCTAATGAATTAAAACTCAATGGGAAGAAGAATCCCGATCAAATATTAAAGTACTGTTTAATGTATAACTATTTGCTGGAACATAAATTCATAGAGAAAGATGCCAAGTTCTTATTGTTATTCATTGGTGGTAAAGAGGTTCAATATGAACGTGAAGTTGAGTTAAATAAAGAGATTGAATATTGTAAAAAGAAAAACCGACATGATTTGATTTCACAGCCAATTATCGAAAAAGCTAGTGATTTACTAATTAAAAGCATTACTTGGATGGATATGATGAAATTCAATGAGACTTACTTAGAACAGCTTGATTCTAAGTACCAAGTGGAACATAAGCTTATAAAAGGCTTTAATAATAGTCTGAATGAAAAGTCATTTATGCAAAATTAAATATATCATATAGTAAGTTGTGTAATATGACTTGCTAGATATACAAACTGAATCATGAACTAAAATAACGAGTTAATGAATGATAATGTGAGGTTCTATGGGTGATAAACAAAAAGAAAACGAATCGTTAATATCAGATAGTGCTTTGTTGTCAGAGTTTACTCAAGCTTGGGAGCAGCACAGACACCTTGACAACATTAGAACTAAATATTTGGCTTTTGGGTTTACAGTAGCTTTTGCAAGTATTGCGCTTTTAGGTGGAATAATTGAACGCATAAATAAAGATGAAATTGATGCTATTTTGCTAGGTGTGTTTGTTTGTCTTTTTGCTCTCACTGTAAATGATTTTATAAAAACGTTGGTTAATGATATGAGTGAWRWMYWWMMTYWWTWTKRWKMTSWTYGKWWWRWMAKKRKWTWRAARTTWYWARWTSRTRAGMKAKMWWRRTTWWKMWWYKWTAGANAWTTCTAAAAAAGTAATTAATAGAAAAAGTAAAGTTGGACTAGAGTTTGGGAAGATAGCAAATGTATTTCAATTTATTTATTGTTTGATGATATTTATTTTAATATGGAAGTTTTTTTATGTGTTACTTTAAATAGAGAATTGATAGTTATGAACTAAAATAACGAGGTTGGAAATTGATGGATATGGAAGAAGAATTAATTAAATAATAAAAGGGGACTAGTATGTCAGTAGAAAGTAGAGTTGATGATTTGGAAGGCTAACTTCAATTCGAAAGTTTTTTGGTATTTTGTTCGAAGAGTTAGCTGGACGTCCATTTTACGCCCATAAGCAGAGGAGTACCAAAACACCTCGCTATGTCCGATACGGTTTAGTATTGGACATACTCGATAGTATAAGTTATGCTTAGATTACTAGAAAACTAATAGAATCAACAACATGAGCAATTCTAAGCCAACAGCGCTCTATCCGACCTATATCGAGCTACAGGAGTTTTCTAGAACTGAATATCCACAGCTAGACCAGTTCTTTATTGAGAAACCAGRCTGGTGGTCTGTACATTGGTCCTGGGGTGAATCATTTCTTTTATATATTGGCCGGAACAAATCAGAACATACCTATGTACGGTTTCGAAATGAAGTCGAAAGGTTTTTATTATGGTCCTATCTAGTTAAGGAAAAACCAATAGATGATTTTAGAAAAACCGATATTTTGGACTATGCCGACTTTTGCTGGAAACCACCGGTTAATTGGATTGGAACTTCTAGCCTCGATAGATTTTCTTTTGATAATGGTTATTTCATCTCTAACAAAAAATGGCGACCATACAAAATACAAGCACCAAAAAGTCAACAATCTAAAATTGTCGACAAAAAGAAATATAGACCATCTCAACAAACGCTTGTTTCATCGTTCACAGCCGTTATAGCTTTCTATAAATATTTAATGAACGAAGAACTGTGCTACGGAAACCCCGCTCAAATTGCGAAAAAAGATTGTCGACACCTGATAAAGGACACTCAAGTAAAAGAAGTAAAGCGGTTAACTGAGTCACAA
>NVTT01000094.1 GCA_002401655.1 Gammaproteobacteria bacterium
TTCTGGATGTTACTTTTTGAACGTATATTTCTGCCACATTATCAGCAATCATTCGAGAGGCCGCAGAATGACTTCTTCCATTCATTTTATGAGAAAATAGAGCAAGATTTGCAACAGAGAAGTTAATACTATAGAAACCTTCTTCGGAAAAATCATAAACCCCAGACAGCTCTACTTTAAAGTTCATCGCTTGATTAGCTTTTAATACTAAGTAGTCATCACCGATAGGTGCAGGTCGTTTATAGTGTCTTCCAAGGTAAGGAATAGATTCACCGTCACGAGTGATCTTAAAAATACCTTCTTCTAGTTCATTAAACTCATTAGGTAAATACCACTTTAAGATATTAATATTTTCTGATGTACGATTTTTTAGTGAAACCTTAACGTAAATATTCTCATCATTTTTGACATTACTTTTTACCGCTTGAAGTTTAACTTCGATACCAGTGTGTACATTTGCTAATGCAAAATTTGACACTAGTATCATCGCAATTAGCGATAATAAAATTCTTAGATTCATGAATAATTCCTCTGATTAATGGAAATAAGGCATTGATCAAGATTGATCAGAAAACCAACACAGAGTCTAAAAAATATGAGAACTAATACCTAGTAGAGAAACGACCATTTTTCGTACAAATACGACGAGTTTAAACTTGAAACAGTTTTTTATCATGCAATCGCAGAGCCGTTAATTTCCCACTCCATACGCACCCCGTATCAACTGCGAAATGATTAGGTTTAGAGCACTGACCATTTAACGAAGCCCAATGCCCAAAAATAACATTGGTTTGAAACGGTTTGTTAATAAAATCCTGATTATCAAACTCAAACCACGGATTTAAGTGACTAGGTTTAAATTCTAGAGCATTTTTTTCCGTCAGTTCAAGTGAGAGGTTTTTATCTAAATAACGCATACGAGTGAAAATATTTGTAATCGTTCTTAATCTATCAAAACCAGTTAAAGTATCCTCCCAAATAGAAGGAATATTACCGTACATATTTTGATAAAATTGATTCGCATCTGATGATTGAAGAATTTCCATCACTTCTTTAGATAAACTCAATGCTTTTTCCGCTGACCACGATGGATAGATGCCTGCGTGAGCCATTATCCATTGATTATCTTTATCGGTAATAACTAATGGTAATTGCGAGAGGTATTTGACGATTTCATTTCTGCTATCGCTTTCTAGAATATCAGTGAAAGTATCTTTAAGATTGATACTTTTACAGCCATGAGCAACGGCTAAAAAATGCAGATCATGATTACCCAAAACACACCTAATAGCAGATTGGTTTTCTATAATATACGTCATGACTTTGAGTGATTCTGGACCACGGTTTATCATATCGCCCGCTAACCAAAGCTGGTCACTATTTGGGTCAAAATTGATAAGGTTGAGTAACTTAATAAAACTCTGGTAACATCCTTGAATATCACCGATGGCGTAAGTAGCCATATATAATCATTCCGTAAAATTGAGGTTTAAATGAATAAAGCACATCCTAAACTAGTTATTATCACCGGTGCAACCTCTGGATTTGGAAAAGCCTGTGCGATTAAGTTTGCAAATAACGGTTGGCGAGTGATTGCTACTGGTCGAAGGCTGGAACGATTGCAGTCTCTGCAAAATGATATTGGCGCCGAGAAATGTGAAATACAGTGTTTTGATGTAAACAAATCATCGCAAGTAGAGCAATTTTGTGATTCGCTTAAAGAGCGCCAGATAGACCTTTTGATTAATAATGCTGGTTTAGCCTTGGGATTATCTCCGGCACATAAAGCAGATTTTTCAGACTGGGAGACCATGATAGAAACTAATATCCTAGCTCTGGCTCGTATGACGCGTTCTATATTGCCAATGATGGTAGAAAATAAAAGTGGTCACATAATAAATTTAGGTTCTATAGCTGGTTCATATGCGTACCCTGGTGCCAGTGTTTATGGAGCAACTAAAGCCTTTGTAGAGCAATTTAGCCTTAACTTACGTGCTGATCTTGGTGGAACAGGTGTTCGCGTCACCAATATTGAACCTGGGCTTGCAAATACAGAGTTTGCTAAAGTACGATTTCATGGAGATGAGGCTAAAGCGGATTCTCTTTACCAAGGTGTGGAACCTTTATTGGCGGAGGATATAGCAGAGAGTATTTATTGGTGCGCGAGTCTACCCAAACATGTCAATATCAACCGATTAGAAATAATGCCGACTTGCCAAGCCTTTGGGCCACTAGCCATTCATAAAAACTAACACTTAATAACTGAATTAACTATTACTTAGATAGTCATAGAGAGCCTAAACGTTTATATTAGTATGGATTAAATCCCCCTTCGCAAAGAGGGAGGATAAGAAATATTCTCCTCTTTGCGAAGATCGTTATATGGATGTAACTTAGTAGGGCAATGCATGGAGCAATTGCCGAGGGGCTAGGGGAGATTTAAAGTTTATAAGCTAGCAATATAAATGGCTATTCGCTAGTTTATTCGGTCAATACCTATTCAATGGTACCCTTCTTTTTTAAAGATCGGATTTAAGTTAAGAAAATTATTTTATGAAGCGTTTTATGTTAAAAAATATCCTGTTTAAAGTTATCTTATCGATAATTGCGCTTTCATTGTTTTCATTTGATCTGCAGGCAAAAAAGAAAAAACAATATTTTCAAGAATCAAGCTTCACTATTGATTTCGAAATTACTCACCCAATTATTCCTATATCGATTAAAAACGAAGATTATAAAGCACTTCTAATTGTAGGTATTCAAAAAAGTAAAGAACAAACCACTCCCCTTTTGGCTGTCTATAAAAAAACAAAGGACAGTTTAATTTATGAAATAGCGAATAAGATTATCTTTCCAGAATCAACGATTGCATTTGATACTTTAAAGTTACAGTCAGAAAAAACTATCATTTTATTATTAAGCAGTAGTCAACTTTCAACGCTTGATATTGAAACGGGAAGTATTGTAAAGTTATCAGATATTGATTCAATTTATCTACAAGATAAGCCTCAATTTATAGCGAGAAAAAAATTAGTTAAAGATGTTAATGGTGATGGATTAGACGATATTGTTATTCCTAGCTTTAAAAACTTAAATATTTTAATTCAACACAAAGAAATGAGAAAGCGTTTAGATGAAAACATTATTGATAGCTTCTATATTAGTCAGCTCCCTATTCCAACAGTTGTTGATATGAGCAGTAGTCAAATTAGTTTTTCGGAACAAAAATATTTCACCCAAGATATTAATTTTGATGGTCTAAAAGATTTTGTTTTTGTTAAAGATGGAAAGTTAACTGCCTTCATGCAAAGAGAAAAAGGTTTGTTTTCTGAAACTAGCAAAATAGTTGAATTGCCATTTGAATTTAGTGGCTTGCCTTGGTGGTTAGTACGAGGGGCAGATGGCGAAACTGCTGATCAAAGTGATCTTAAACATAGTTTGCTCGAAGATATTAAAGACATCAATGGCGATAATATCCCCGACATCATGGTAAGGAAAACTGTTAGTAGCGGTGTTCTAGATCGTGAAATAAGTTATGAGTTTTTCTTTGGAAAAGAAAAAAACGGGTTGCTGACGTTTAACAAAGAGGCTGATACAGAAATTACGGCTGAAGGTACGCTTTCTGATTTAAAATTAATCGATATGAATAACGATGGAAAAATGGAAGTTCTTGTATCATCATTTGACATTGGTGTGTCTCAAATTGTTGGTGCGTTGATGTCAGGTAGTATTGATCAAGATGTTTTTATTTTTTCATTAAATGAAAATAATCGCTTTGGCGAAGAGCCTATTTTTGAAGAAGAGGTTTCACTCAGTTTTAGTTTATCTTCAGGTCAGTCAGGTCAGCCCGTCATTATTTCTTTGGATACTAACGGAGATTTACATAAAGAAATGCTTTTATCTGTTGGTGAAAAACGACTAAACATTTTCCGTGGGCTGGAAAATCCTAAAGGAAGTGGAGAACTTTTTAGCTCTAAATCAAAACGTCATAAAACGAAATTGCCAGCAAATGGCAATATGGTTATTGCCAACGATTTAAATCAAGATGGTAGAGATGAGTTAATCATGCGCTACGGCAAACAAGATGATCAAGAATTGAAAAATAGGGTGGTTATCTTATCTGCAAAATAGTTATCTGCAAAATAGTGAGGTAATAAGAGGCAATTAATATAATGGAACTAGCCACACGTTCATTGCCTCTTATGCAAGGGCTTCTATTCTCGGACAGACTTCTARTGCGTCATTTCATCCCAAAAAGATTTAACYCCATCCCACCARTTGCTAGATTTAGGGCTGTGTTGTTTTTTACTGCCATTTAGATAGTCATCAAACTCCGTCAATTTAGTTTTTTGTTCTTTATTCAAGTTAACAGGCGTTTCTACTACAACTCGACATAATAAATCACCACGCATACCACCTCTCATTGGCTGGATGCCTTTCCCGCGCATTCTAAACATTCGCCCCGTTTGCGTTTCCGATGGAATTTTTAATTTTACTTTTCCATCAAGAGTTGGCACTTCAAGCTCGCCACCGATACAAGCGGTTTTAAAACTAATGGGCATTTCACAATATAAGTGCTCACCATCTCTATCAAATATCGTGTGATCTTTTACATGTACTTGAACATAAAGATCGCCCGCAACTGCGCCCGCACCTCCGGCTTCTCCTTCACCGGTTAGGCGAATTCGATCACCTGTATCAATACCTGCTGGAATTTTAACTGAAAGCGTTTTTTCTTTACGAACACGGCCTTCACCAGAACAACTAGTACAAGGATCTTTTATCACCGTTCCTTGACCGTTACAGTTTGGACAGGTTTGTTGCACAGAAAAGAATCCTTGTTGCATTCTGACTTGTCCAACACCTTTACAAGTACCACATTGACTGGAACTGGAGCCTTTTTTAGCACCACTTCCACTACAGGGTTCACAAGCAACATAGGTTGGGATCTTGATGGTTTTCTTGAGACCTTTAACAGCGTCTTCTAAACTTAGTTCTAAATTATATTGTAGATCTGAACCACGTCTTTGTCTTTGACGGCCACCGCGAGCCCCACCACCGCCTCCGCCACCAAAAATATCACCAAACACATCGCCAAAAATATCACTAAAATTACCTTGTTGACCACCACCGCCAAAACCACCTTGACTAGGATCAATGCCAGCGTGACCATATTGATCATAAGCTTGTCGCTTTTGAGGATCATTTAATATTTCGTAAGCTTGCTTTGCTTCTTTAAACTTTTCTTCGGCATCTTTTGAATCAGGATTTCGATCAGGATGGAATTTCATTGCTAATCGGCGATAGGCTTTTTTTAGCTCTTTTTCATCAGCTGATTTACTAACATTAAGAATTTCGTAATAGTCTTTTTGCGACATGTTTTTTCTCTTTCTTGCAGGGCTATATTTATAAATTTCTGAAACAGCTAATTATGTAAAACAATTAGTTGTCTGAAACAACAACGCGGGGTAAGCCCCCGCGTCATTTAATCCATAAGGTTGATTTAAGAATTACTTCTTTTCATCCTTAACTTCTTCAAACTCGGCATCCACAACATCATCATCAGGATTTGAATCTGCTTGAGGTTGTTCTTGATCCGGCGCACCTTGAGCTTCACCTGCTTCAGCTTGGGCTGCTGCATACATACGCTCAGCCATTTTTTGAGAAGACTTAGTTAGTTCTTCAGTTTTAGCTTTGATTTCTTCGATGTCATCACCTTTTAGTGCTTCTTCTAAATCAGCAATCGCTTTCTCAATAGTYTCYTTTTCACCATCTTCAAAAGTRAYYTTTTCTTCACCCATRGTTTTCTTAGTRGCATGAATTAAGCCATCCGCTTGRTTTCTAACTTCAACCATTTCTTGGAATTTTTTATCTTCTTCGGCATGCGCTTCWGCRTCACGRATCATTTGYTCMACTTCKTCTTCAGATAAWCCAGAAGASGCTTTRATAACAATKGATTGTTTTTTCCCGGTTGCTTTGTCTATTGCSGTGACGTTTAAGATACCATTCGCATCAATATCAAARTTAACTTCAATTTGYGGTGTTCCACGTGCTGCTGGTGGAATATCACTTAAATCAAATTTACCTARTGATTTATTTTGWGYAGCCATCTTACGCTCGCCCTGACAAACATGWACSGTTACCGCRCCTTGRTTATCTTCTGCTGTTGAGAAAACTTGGTTTGCTTTWGTTGGAATRGTTGTRTTYTTATCGATTAAGTTAGTCATAACRCCRCCCATWGTCTCAATACCAAGAGACAGWGGMGTTACATCTAACAATAATACGTCGGTTACATCACCCGCTAAAACAGCSCCTTGAATSGCTGCACCCATTGCAACYGCTTCATCRGGATTRACATCTTTCTTAGGCTCTTTGCCAAAGAAATTAGTCACTGTTTCTTGYACTTTAGGCATACGTGTTTGACCACCAACYAAAATAACATCATCAATATCYGAAATATTAAGGCCMGAATCTTTAATCGCRATTTTTAAKGGCTCTAATGTRCGCTCAATTAAATCGTCAACTAAYGAYTCTAATTTCGCTCGAGTTAGTTTGATGTTTAARTGYTTTGGACCTGTYGCATCWGCWGTGATATAAGGTAAATTAATATCAGTTTGTGTRCTTGAAGAAAGTTCTACTTTCGCTTTTTCACCCGCTTCTTTTAAACGTTGAAGTGCTAGCGGGTCATTGTTTAAATCAATGCCACTTTCTTTTTTGAACTCAGTGACTAGAAACTCAATAACGCGCATATCAAAATCTTCACCACCTAGGAAAGTATCGCCATTAGTCGATAATACTTCGAAGGTATGCTCGCCATCCATTTCAGCGATTTCAATGATAGAGATATCAAAAGTACCACCACCTAAATCGTATACAGCGATAGTTTTGTCTCCAATACTCTTGTCCATTCCATACGCCAGAGCGGCAGCGGTTGGTTCGTTGATAATCCGTTTAACTTCTAAACCTGCTATTTTACCCGCATCTTTGGTTGCTTGACGTTGTGAGTCATTGAAGTAAGCGGGTACTGTAACCACGGCTTCCGTCACTTCTTCACCTAAGAAGTCTTCTGCCGTTTTCTTCATCTTTTTAAGTACTTCTGCGCTTATTTGAGGTGGAGCCATTGCTTTGCCATTCCCCTCAACCCATGCATCACCATTGTCTGCCTTTACAATTTTGTAAGGCACCATGCTGATATCTTTTTGCACGACTTTGTCATCAAACTGCCGACCTATTAAACGCTTGATTGCAAATAAAGTATTAGTTGGATTAGTGACAGCTTGACGCTTTGCTGATTGACCTACTAAGATTTCGCCATCTTGTGCATAAGCTACAATTGAAGGCGTTGTTCTTGTTCCTTCTGCATTTTCAATCACTCGTGGCTTTTTTCCATCAAGTACTGATACGCAAGAGTTAGTTGTTCCTAAATCGATCCCAATTATTCTTCCCATGTTATTTCTCCAAAATTTGTTAAGTTAGCTTTCTATATTTTGGCTGAAGGCTTTTCGCTATTTCAGTCTTTTCAAAAGCATTTAAATAAGTGTTTTATTGACTTGCCCTATATCTGGGGTCTTGCAAAATTATTTCAAGAGAGCGTGCACCTAAAATTGGCTATTTTTTATGCATTCTCATCAATTGATGGCGTTTTTCCCTTTGCCACAATCACCCGTGCAGGTCTAATTAGTCGGCCTTTCAATTGATATCCTGGCTGAATAACGTTCATAACGCTATTGGGTTCGTGTTCTTCAGTTTCTTGCATCAGCATTGCTTCATGTAGTGCTGGATCAAAGTTATCGCCAAGCGGAGCAATTTGTTCAATAGAAAATCTCTTTAGAGTATCAACCATTAATTTGTAAGTTAATTCAATGCCATCATGCATGGCTTTTTGAGAGTCGTCGTCAACCGGTAATTCAAGTGCCTTCTCTAGACTATCAACAACCCCTAAAATTTCTTTTGCGAAACGCTCTAACGCAAATTTACTAGCATTGGTTATTTCTTTTTCTGTACGGCGTCGAATGTTTTCTGTTTCAGCTTTTGCGCGAAGAGCTACATCTTTATGTGATAACGAGTCAGCTTGAGCTTTTTCCAATTCATCGGTTAATTGAGTAATTTGCTCTGCCAAACTAACAGGCTCTTGATTCTTGTCTGACTCTGCGGCTTCTTCTTCGGTGCTCTTTGCTTCTACAGATTCAACATCAGCGGATTCTGCTTCAGGATTTTTGATATCCTCTTTATTGCTCATTTTTAACTCCTAAATAAAGGGTTTACACTCAACTATCGTTTATATTAGTACGAATAGTCGTTAGTTTTAGAATTTGATGGAAATATGGGGATGAATGAGGATATTTCAACTGACGTTCTTGCGATAAATGGTTGCAATAAATTCTTGCGATCATCTATCGCTATTAAGCCACAGGATAAACTCTTTACGTTATCTGCGAAAAGTCAACGACTATGGACTAAAAGTCCATAGGTTAGATATAAATGACTAAAAGTCATCTATATCTATGAGCAAAAGTAGATACCATCTCTCCAAACCGATTTCAAATGATAATTTAACTCATTTGTGGTCGGTACTCGCTTTGATGTTTTAAAACACCAAAACAAATCT
>NVTT01000095.1 GCA_002401655.1 Gammaproteobacteria bacterium
TACAGATTTGTTTTGGTGTTTTAAAACATCAAAGCGAGTACCGACCACAAATGAGTTAAATTATCATTTGAAATCGGTTTGGAGAGATGGTATCTACAATACTAAACCCTCTTTTTTGTCGATTACACCCTAACCCTCTCCCGTCAAGGGGGAGGGGATAAATGTAAGGATATAAGAAATATCTCCTTACATTTCTTTTACTCAATATTTACGACACTATTTAGTCATAAATCGTCGTTATAGAGTACACTACTTGTTTGCTATTTTTGGATGAATTTCAATCATAATGAACATGCTTAATTCCTATAATAAAACTAAACAAAGCCAAAACAATAAATTCATTGTTCTTTCTCTGATTTTTTCAATATTGACTGTCGGTTGTAGTGATGGTGAGCAAGGTGCACGTGGAGGCGGCAAATTTAAAGGTAAAGGCAAGCCGCCTGCATCGGCTATTCCCGTAGAAGTGGTAAAGCCAAGCATTGGGTTAGCGGCTTCGTATTATGTGACTACCGCGACACTTGAGCCAAGTAGTGATGCAAAAATTAATTCAAGAACCACTGGTGTTGTTAAGCAAATTCTTCACGAAGAAGGGGATGATGTTAATGCAGGTGATATTCTTCTGATTCTTGAGGATGATGACCAACAGTTACGACTTAAACAAGCCAAGCAAAAACTACAGAGCACTAAAAGAGAATTTAATCGTTTAAATAAAATGAAAAGAACCGGAGCGGTCTCTTCAACTGAAAGAGATTCTGCAGAAATTGCTTATCAATCAGCAAGCACAGAAAAAGAATTAGCTGAACTCACTCTCTCTTATACTAAAGTAACTGCGCCGTTTACTGGCAGAGTGGTTTGGCGAGCGGTAGATTTAGGCGCTCACGTTGGTCAATCTGAATTACTGTTTAGAATGATGGCAATTAACCCATTATTAGTTAGAGTTCATATTCCTGCTAATCGTTTGGGAAGTGTGGCTAAGGGACAAGTAGTTGAATTAAATATCGATAGCGTCGCGGGGAAGACCAATGCGATTGTTGAATTGGTTAGTCCGATAGTCGATCCTAGTACCGGAACCATTAAAATAACTCTGCGTTTAGATCAATATCCTAGCAGCGTTCGTCCTGGCGACTTTACCGAAGTTCATATGGTAACCGATCAACATAAAAATGCGATTTTAGTTCCTAGTATTTCGATCATCGAAGAGCGTGGAAAGAATTTTCTTTATACCGTCGTTGATGGCAAGGCGCAAAGACAGTCGGTGACGGTTGGTTTTATAATGACGGATCAAACTGAAATTGTAGAGGGGGTAAGTTCGACGGACGATGTTGTTTTTAAAGGCCAAAGAAATTTAAATGATGGTATTAAAGTTGAGGTGTTATCGGAAAACAGTCTCAAAAATACAGAATCTAAAACCAAAACCGTTATTGAAAAATCGAAAAAAATTAATAAGAAAGGTAAAAACAGAAAAAATCGGAATTCGAAATGATACGCCAATTAGTTGAATTTTCGGTCACTCGTAAAGTGACCATATTAATGATTTCAATCGGTTTAGTCGCCTTTGGCATGGTCGGCGTTTCACGCTTACCTATTAACTTGTTACCTTCTCTGAGTTATCCATCATTAACTGTACAAACCGAATTTACTAACGCTGCACCGGCGGAAATAGAACAATTAATTACTCGACCGGTGGAAGAAGTCGTTGGTGTCTTAAAGGGATTAAAGCAGATCCATTCCATTTCACGTTCTGGAATTTCCGAAGTGACTTTGGAGTTTGGTTGGGGATCTAATATGGCTAATTTATCCATGGATATCCGAGAAAAATTAGATCGCTTAGAGCTTCCTTTAGATGCCGATACTCCTATCGTTTTACGTTACGATCCAGCACTTGATCCGATCATGAAATTAAGTATTTCGGCGGGCCGCTCTTCTGCCGGTAAAAATGTTATCCCATTGACTCGACTTAGATTATTAGGCGATAAAATAGTTAAAGAAACATTGGAACGTATTGAAGGCGTCGCTTCAGCAAAAATTCAAGGTGGTGAAGAAGAAGAGATCCATATTAATATTAATCAGGGTAAAGTGGCGGCGATGGGAATTGATCCAGAGCAATTGGGTCAGTTAATTCGAAACTCTAATATTAATCGACCGGGCGGCTCTTTAAAAAATGAGCAAACTCAATTATTGGTTAGAACATTAAATGAATTTTCTAATTTGCAGGAAATGCGAGAYCTRAGGATYACCCCGCCRGATAAAGCTTTAGTCCGTTTAGGYGATGTCGCGGAAGTGATTTGGACCAGTAAGGATAAAGAAGAAATTGCGCGTTTTAACGGTGATGAAGGGATCTTAGTTTCACTTTATAAAGAAGGTGATGCTAATACAGTTGAAGTCGCGAAAGCGGTAAAGGCACGTATCGCTTTTCTTCAAAGTAAACTCCCCAAAGGCGTTAAAGTTGCGGTGCAATTCGATCAGTCTCGTTTTATAGAGCAGTCGATCGATGAAGTTAAATCGTCTTTACTTTTCGGCGGACTGTTAGCGATTTGTGTACTTTGGTTATTTCTCCGAGATTTTAGACTAACGGCCATCATCGCTACTGCGATCCCACTTTCAGTGATTGCCTCTTTCATTTTTATGTATCGTTATGACGTTTCTCTTAATATTATGTCTCTTGGCGGATTAACGCTTGGGGTGGGCATGTTAGTTGATTCCGCGATCGTGGTGTTGGAATCTATTCATCGGCAACGTGAGAAAGGATTAAGTATTATAGAAGCCGCTATAGAAGGCACTACATTAGTCGGTGGTGCGGTCACAGCTTCTGTTTTAACCACCATTGCGGTATTTATTCCGATCGTTTTTGTCGAAGGAATTGCTGGGCAGTTATTCCGAGATCAAGCGCTCACAGTGACCTTTAGTTTAGTTATGTCGTTGATGGTTTCATTTACTTTAATTCCAATGCTCGCATCTCTTGGACGCAATAAAAAAAACAAAAAGTCAGAAAAAATTATTGAAGCCGAAAACATGCAGGAAGAAAAGTTACTAAAAAATAAACGACTGAAAGAGAAACAAACTCATCAATCTTTAAATAAAAAGACTAACAACAAGACATTTTTTAATCGACTGATAAATCGTTATGAAAGATTATTAAAAATGGTTTTAAGATTTAAATGGATTAGCTTATTTTCAGCATTTGCTATTTTCTTTTTATCATTGGTACTAGTGGCGAGAATCCCAACCGAATTAATTCCTCAGTTGAGTGAAGGGGAGTTCTATTTTGATGTGAGTTTGCCAGAAGGAACGGCTTTGCCCACGACCAATAAATTACTCGAAAAAATGGAGATTACAGCGCTTAAAAATCCACTCGTTAATTCTGTATATGTTTCTGTTGGTAGTCGAAATGTGAGCGGTGGTTTATCTTTAAAAACAAAAGATGAAAACTTAGCACAGATCAGTATTGTGATTAAAGATCGTTCCGATAGCGAGATGGAAAAACAAGTGATTGAGGAGTTAAGAGAAAGCTATAGTAATATTCCTGACGCAGATATTCGTTTTGGCAGACCGTCATTCTTTAGTTTAAAGACGCCAATGGAATTATTGTTCTTTGGTGAGGACTTAGAAGCTATGCGTGATTATACTCTGTCACTGTTGCCAAAAATAAGTCAAATAGAAGGTCTAATTGATGTGCGCGCATCATTAGAAACGGGTAATCCAGAATTAGTGGTTATATTTGACCGCGATCAATTAGCCCGTTTAGGATTTAATATCCAATCAGTTTCAGAAACAATTAATCGACGGGTTAATGGTTCGGTTGTTTCTCGATTCCAACAACCCGATAGACAAATTGATATTCGATTGCGAAATAGAGAAGCGGATCGCGATAGTGTTAACGATATGGAAAATATTGTCATCGGTGAAGTGGCGGGTCGGCCTGTCACTTTGAAAGCGGTTGCATCAATTGAGTCACTGCAAGGTCCTGCCGCTATTGATCGCATTCAACAATCACGAGTGGCTTTAATTGCCGGTAATTTAAAAGGAAGAAGTCTTTCCCAAGTGACTGCGGATATCCGCCAGCTACTGATTAAGTATCCTCCACCGGCTAATTTGAGTTTTGAATTTGGTGGTCAAAATAAGGAAATGCAACAGTCCTTTAATAGTCTTTATTTTGCTATTGGACTAGCTATATTTTTAGTTTATTTAGTGATGGCTGCAACGTTTGAACATCTTGGTCACCCGTTTATTATTCTATTAACGATTCCGTTATCGCTGGTTGGTGTGATTATGGGATTGCTCACCAGTGGATATGGGATCAGTGTTATATCGATGATAGGTGTGGTTTTTCTGGTCGGCGTTGTTGTGAACAATTCAATTGTGCTGGTTGATGCCATTAATCATTTCCGTAGAACAGGATTAGAAAAATTTGAAGCCATTATTGAAGCGAGTAAATCTCGTTTAAGGCCTATATTAATGACGACTTTCACCACCGTGTTGGGTTTATTACCGATGGCAATCGGCTTAGGTGAAGGTGCTGAATTGAGAGCGCCATTAGCCATTGTTGTTTCTTTTGGTTTAGTCTTTTCGACCGTGCTGACTTTATTTATTATCCCTGCAACCTATTTAATAATGCCCTCAACAGTTCATAGCGATGATGAAATGGCGCTATTGGATAAAAGAATACAACAAGCCGAGCAGTCTGAGATTGAGTCAGATGTTAACGAACTAAAGGCAGACGAGCTAGGGGCAGGTGAGCTAGGGGCCGACGATCTAGGAACAGGATCATGACATTACCTGAATTAGCCGTTAAAAAGCCAATCGCTACGCTGATGATGTTAGTGAGTTTATTAGTGTTGGGGATTATTGCGCTGTCTCGACTCGAGTTGGCATTTATGCCTGAAACAGAAGATAAAAGTTTATGGGTGGTGGTGAGTTATCAAAATGCTTCGCCTAAATCCGTAGAAAAAATGGTGCTGAGGCCGTTAGAAGAATCACTATCATCGATTAACGGTTTAGAGCATATGATGGCGATGGGCGATTCCCGTGGTGGTCGAATTCGATTGTCTTTTGATTTTGAAGCTAACATGGCTCTAGTTCGTGCTGAAATTAGAGAGAGAATTGACCGTACTCGTGATGAGCTACCCGATGATATCGACCGAATTGTCATATCAGAAAGTTACAATGTTCGAGAGAGCGGTGAGACAATCATCGAAGCAAGAATTGCATCGGGTCGTGATTTAAGTAAAAGTTATGAGTTGTTAGAACGAAAGATTGTTAGGCCGTTAGAGCGAATTCCCGGAGTAGCGGTGGTGAGTTTGGATGGTGTTAATCCTAGAGAAATCAGGATTAATGTTGACTTAAATAAAATCAAAAAACACAAAGTCGATCCACGTGCTATCTGGCGAACAATATCACAAAATAATAAGAATTCTGCGTTAGGGGTATTAAGAAGCGATCAAACTAAAATGACTTTTAGAGCTGTTGGTGCTTTATCTGATGTTGAACAGATTAAGCGACTGACCATTGATGGCACGACCATTAAGATTGGAGATGTCGCCAATATAACTTATACCGAACCGCCATTGGAATATGGCAGACATTTAGATGGTCATTTTGCAATCGGTTTAAATGTAGCAAAAGAATCGACCGCCAATACGATTGAAATTACCGAGGCCGTGCACAAAAGGATTGCACAAATGCAAGATGATCCTGAACTTGATGGGATTAATTTTTTAGTCTGGCAAGATCAAGGAAAAGAAATTAAAAACACCCTCGACGATTTAAAACAAACCGGTTTGTTTGGCGCGATTTTTGCGAGTTTAGTTTTATTTATTTTTCTGAGAAAAGTGAGTACCACATTAGTTGCCGTTGCCTGCATTCCTTTTTCACTTATTGTGACCACTGGTATTATTTGGCTTCAAGGTAAATCGCTGAATACTATTTCATTGTTAGGACTTATTGTAGGATTGGGAATGCTGGTTGATAATGCGGTTGTAGTGATGGAAAACATCGATCGTTATCAAAAGAAAGGTTATGGCGGTCGAGTGGCGGCCATACTCGGTGCTAAGGAGGTTTCTGTCGCGGTAATAACGGCAACGCTTACATCTATCATCGTTTTTCTACCGATGGTTTTTTCTAAAACAACTAATATGAATATTATTTTACAGGAGCTTGGAGGAGTTATTATTCTCACGCTTTTGGCCTCTCTACTCATCAGTCAAACGTTAATTCCTCTAGCATCTGCAAGGTTACTGAAACAATCAAAAGGTCTGAGTGGCGACGTTAACCTAGAAAAATCTCGTAAAACGCCAGTAATGGATAAAATACAAGATCGTTATGTGAAAATTTTGACCTACACATTAAAACATCGATGGATTTCTGTGGTAACGGGAGTTGTTTTACTCGCATCCACTTATTATCCAGTCAATAATATGAATTTTAATTTTGATACCTCACCCACTGAAATGTTTATCGGTTTACGAGTTAAGGTCACGCAATCAGTATCTCTTTCGCAGAAAGAAATAATAATGACTGAAATAGAAAATTCTTTAAAACCCTATAAAGAAGAATTTAACGTTCAATCAATTTATAGTTGGTGGAGTGAAGGAAATTCAATCGTAAGACTTTATATGAAACAAGGGTTCCAAAATGAAGAATCGATGAATAAAGTCAGAAAAAGATTGCAAGGTATTTTGCCAAAAATTGCTGGGGTAAAAATTCAAGTGCAAGATAACGGTCCGTTTTGGCGACGCAATAGTGGCAAACGAGTGGCCGCACAATTGCAAGGGCCAGACTCTGAAACTTTGTCTATCTTAGGTGAGGAAGCATTACAACGTATAGAAACTCTACCGGGTTTATTTGATTTTTATTCAACTGCAGAAGGTGGAAAGTTAGAGTTACAAGCAAAACTTAATAGAGATCGATTATCGATTTATGGGGTGTCGAGTAACGAGCCATCTAATCTAGTTGAAATGACCTTTCGAGGCCGAAGATTACCTAGTTTTAAGGGAGCTGAAGGTGAAATTGATATGCGCTTGAGTTTGGGTGATACGGAAAACACCGATTTATCAGATCTTAAAAACTTAGAGTTTGTGAGAGACGGCGCAGTCAATATCAGTATGGAGAGTATTGCAAGTTTCACAATCAAAAAAGGCCCGGGAAGGATCCAAAGACAAAATAAAATTTCTAGTATTTGGATCGGTGCAAGATTCGAAAAAGGACAAAGAAACGACTACCAAAAACAGCTTGTCGAAAAATTAAAAAACATGCCATTGCCCGAAGGTTATTCTTGGCAGTTTAATAATCGTTGGCGAGGAGCACAACAAAGTCAGGATGATTTTATGCTTAATCTTTTATTTGCACTGGGATTAATTTTTGCGGTTATGGCGAGTTTGTTTGAGTCGATCAAACAGGCTTTGGCTTTAATGATATCACTTCCTTTTGCCTTGGCCGGGGCTTTTTGGACATTGTATTTAGTCGAGGTTGATTTTGATCAATCAGCATCAATCGCGGTTCTGTTGCTATTAGGAATAGTTGTTAATAATGGAATTGTCATGGTGGAGCATATTAATATGTATCGTCGCCAAGGCTGGAACCGCTCTGAGGCAATGATTCAAGGCGGGAAAGAAAGATTAAGGCCTATATTAATGACGGCGCTGACAACGTTAGTAGGTTTAATCCCAATTATCGTGCAAAAGCCTTCACTCGGAGGCGTTTATTATTACTCGATGGCCTATGTTATTATCGGTGGATTATTGTTTTCCACGGTACTAACCACTTTGTTTTTACCAGCAACAATTGCATTAGTCGAAGACGCGCCAGCAAAAATATTGAGTTTATTTAGTCGTTCAAAATCAAAATCAAAATTAAAAACAAAATTAAAACCTTCGAGAACAGAGTCATAAAAGGCTTGTTTAATAAAATATCTGGAACTAAAAATGAATCAAGAAACCCAAACAAAAATAGAAGCTGCCGTATTTCGCCGATTTTTAAAGCACTTAGATGATCATAAAGAAGTTCAAAATATTGACCTAATGATCCTCGCAGACTTTTGCAGAAACTGCCTTTCAAAATGGTACTCAAAAGCTGCTGAAGAAGAAGGTGAAAGTATTGATTATGATCAGGCTAGAGAAATTGTTTATGGCATGACCTACGATGAATGGAAAAAGAACCATCAAGCTAAAGCGACGCCTGAGCAGTTAGAAGCGTTTAATGCTAAATAAAAGTAGGGTGGGCAATCTTTTCTGCCCACCCTACGAATGAGTTAAAGAAAGGGCTATTATATTTATCGCTAAAGTGATTAGAAAAAAGAGTAATCAATTAATTTATTTTCCAAAAGAAGTAGAATTTCCGACTGAAGTAAAGACGGTCAATGTAAGAGTGATTGGTAAAGATCGAATAATTTCGCCAACCAATAATTCTTGGGATAGTTTCTTTTTGACGGACGAAAGAGTTAGTGATGATTTTATGTCTTAGAGTTTGTAGTTTTGTAGATACCATCTCTCCAAACCGATTTCAAATGATAATTTAACTCATTTGTGGTCGGTACTCGCTTTGATGTTTTAAAACACCAAAACAAATC
>NVTT01000096.1 GCA_002401655.1 Gammaproteobacteria bacterium
TTGAAAGGTATGGATTTAGCGAAAGAAGTGACCACGGCAAAGACTTATCAATGGACGGATAATATCTGGAATTTAGAAACCAATCAGCCGCACAAAAATCCAGAGCAACGCTTTCATGTGGTCGCTTACGATTACGGTGTAAAACGAAATATCCTGCGTATGTTGGTGGAGCGTGGTTGTAAGGTAACGGTTGTGCCAGCTAAAACACTGGCCAGTGATGTTTTAGCCATGCATCCAGATGGCGTGTTCTTATCTAATGGCCCCGGTGACCCAGAACCTTGTGATTATGCTATAACTTCCATTAAAACTTTCTTAGAAAAACAAATCCCCATTTTTGGAATTTGTTTAGGTCATCAATTATTAGCGATTGCATCTGGTGCAAAAACTGAGAAGATGAAATTTGGTCATCATGGAGCCAACCATCCGGTTGAAAATCTAAAAGATAAAACCGTTTTAATTACCAGTCAAAATCATGGTTTTGCGGTTGATGAGTCTTCACTTCCTGCTGAAATGATCGTAACCCACAAATCTTTATTTGATGGAAGCCTTCAAGGTATTGAACACAAAACAAAGCCAGCTTTTGGATTTCAAGGTCATCCAGAAGCGAGTCCTGGCCCCCACGATGCCGCACCACTTTTTGAGCATTTTATAGAACTCATGCACGCCTATAAAAAAAATAACGAGGGAGAGCTGTAATGCCCAAACGTTCCGATATTAAAAGCATACTCGTTTTAGGCGCTGGCCCCATTATTATTGGGCAAGCTTGTGAATTTGATTATTCTGGCGCACAGGCTTGTAAAGCATTACGCGAAGAAGGGTATCGAGTCATTTTAGTTAACTCGAACCCTGCAACAATCATGACCGACCCAGAAATGGCGGATGCCACTTATATAGAACCCATTCATTGGGAAGTGGTTGCAARAATAATTGAAAAAGAAAAACCAGATGCATTAYTGCCGACKATGGGTGGYCAAACCGCACTTAACTGCGCGCTTGATTTGGCATCCCGTGGCGTACTAAAAATCCATAACGTAGAAATGATTGGCGCTAACCGAGAAGCRATTGATAAAGCWGAAGATCGCGAAAAATTCGCCAATGCAATGCGAAAAATTGGTTTGGATATGCCAAAAGCAGGCATTGCTCACACCATAGAAGATGCGCGACGAGTACAAAAAGAAGTTGGCTTCCCCTGTATCATCCGCCCCTCTTTTACGATGGGTGGCACCGGTGGCGGTATTGCTTATAACCGCGAAGAATTTGACGAAATTTGTACACGCGGATTAGAGCTTTCTCCGACTACAGAATTATTGATTGATGAATCATTGATTGGCTGGAAAGAGTATGAAATGGAAGTGGTGCGAGACAAAAATGATAACTGTATTATTATTTGTTCCATTGAAAACCTCGATCCGATGGGAGTGCACACCGGTGACTCGATTACCGTTGCACCTGCACAGACTTTAACCGATAAAGAATATCAAATTATGCGAAATGCTTCTCTAGCAGTACTGAGAGAAGTTGGTGTTGAAACAGGCGGTTCTAACGTYCAATTTTCAATCGACCCTAAAACCGGACGTATGATTGTTATTGAAATGAATCCTCGTGTTTCTCGTTCATCGGCTCTTGCTTCAAAAGCAACAGGATTTCCCATCGCAAAAATAGCAGCAAAACTAGCGGTTGGTTATACATTAGATGAATTGCAGAATGATATAACCGGTGGTCGAACGCCCGCATCATTTGAGCCAAGTATCGATTATGTTGTAACGAAAATTCCAAGATTCAATTTTGAAAAATTTCCCAATGCGGATGCGACTTTAACCACTCAGATGAAATCAGTGGGTGAAGTGATGGCAATTGGTCGTACTTTTCAAGAGTCCATGCAAAAGGCATTACGTGGTTTAGAAACCGGTGTAGACGGTTTTGATCCCTTCTTAAAAACAGATAAAGATAATTGGAAAGAATGGCTACGACATCGTTTACAAGTGCCCGGGTGTGAAAGAATTTATTACATCGCAGATGCCTTTAGACAAAATTATAGCGTTGACGATGTTTTTCAACTAACCAATATCGATCCTTGGTTTTTAGTTCAAATAGAAGAGCTAGTTGAGCTCGAAAATAGTTTCTCAAAATTAAGCTTGGGCGATGTTGATTACGACTTACTTAGAAATATGAAACGCAAAGGATTTTCAGATCTTCGATTGTGTGCACTTTTACATGTTAGCGAAAAAGAAATCCGCAAATTACGCCACAGCTTTAATTTACATCCCGTTTATAAACGAGTGGATACTTGCGCGGCAGAATTTTCAACAGACACAGCTTATTTATATTCAACTTATGAAGATGAATGTGAGTCAAACCCCAGCGATCGCGAAAAAATTATGATTATTGGTGGCGGTCCCAATCGAATAGGTCAAGGAATTGAATTCGATTATTGTTGTGTTCACGCAGCCTTCGCATTGCGAGAAGATGGTTATGAAACGATTATGGTTAACTGTAATCCTGAAACCGTTTCAACGGATTATGACACCTCAGACAGACTTTATTTTGAGCCCGTAACACTTGAAGATGTATTAGAAATTGTCGCAAAAGAAAAACCAAAAGGGGTGATTGTTCAATACGGTGGACAAACGCCACTTAAGCTAGCAAGAGATTTAGAAGCCGCCGGGGTGCCGATCATAGGCACGTCACCTGATGCGATTGATCGGTCTGAAGATAGAGAAAGATTTCAAAAATCCATAGAAAGACTCGGACTAAAACAGCCGCCCAATCGAACCGCCAGAAATGTTGAAGATGGCGTTAGACTCGCAGAAGAAATTGGCTACCCATTAGTGGTAAGGCCATCTTATGTATTAGGTGGGCGGGCAATGGAAATTGTTTTTAATGCCGATGAATTAAGACGTTATATGACCAAAGCGGTTTCCGTTTCTAACGAATCACCTGTATTGCTCGATCGCTTTTTGAACGATGCGATTGAAGTGGATATTGATGCTATTTATGACGGCGAAACAACCTTAATGGGCGGTATCATGGAACATATTGAACAAGCAGGTGTTCACTCCGGTGACTCTGCTTGTTGTATTCCACCACATACTTTAAGTGCAGAAATACAAGCGCGATTACAAAGTCAAATTGAAGCAATGGCAAAAGAACTACAAGTTAGAGGTTTAATGAATACTCAGTTTGCTATTCAAGGCGATGAAATTTATGTTTTAGAAGTTAATCCTAGAGCATCCAGAACCGTACCCTTTGTTTCTAAAGCGACGGGTAGACCGCTCGCTAAAATAGCCGCCAGTGTTATGGCTGGTAAATCTTTAAAAGAACAAGGTATTACTAAGCCCCTCCAATCCGATTTTTTCACTGTAAAAGAGCCAGTATTCCCCTTTAATAAATTTCCTGGAAGCGATCCCATTTTAGGACCAGAAATGAAATCTACCGGTGAAGCAATGGGCGTTGGCGATACCTTTGGAGAAGCTTATTACAAAGCGCAACTAGGTGCAGGCTCGCAAGCACCTAGAGGCGGGAAAGCAATATTAAGTGTGAAAGATAGTGATAAAGCCAAGCTTGCCGAAACTGCTCGAGCCTTAATTGAAGTAGGCTTTGAAATATACGCAACAGGCGGAACGGCGAAACAATTAATTAAAGAAGGGGTATTCTGCCAACGGATCAATAAAGTACATGAAGGCAGACCTCACTTAGTTGATATGATTAAAAATGATGAAATTGATTATATTGTTAACACGACTGAAGGCGCTCAAGCTGTTGCTGATTCATACATGATAAGACGTTCAGCTTTACAGCACCAAGTAGCTTATACTACGACATTGGCCGCTGGATTTGCCACAGCGAAAGCAATCCGTCATCAAACTAGACAGAAAGTAGTCACTATTCAAGAATTACATCAACGTGTATCAGAAATAGTTAATTCTTAGCTCATAACTTTAGCTAAAAACAGTAAAAGGTAAAGAAAATGCAGACAACTCCAATGACAAAAGAAGGTGCAGATGCACTTCAAAAAGAATTGAACGATTTAAAACTAAATCGGCGACCAAAAGTGGTAGCGGCAATMGCAGAAGCTAGGGAACACGGCGATTTAAAAGAAAATGCTGAATATCATGCTGCTAGAGAAGAACAAGGGTTTATTGAAGGTCGTTTACAAGATATAGAAGGAAAGTTGAGYACCTCTCAAATTATCGATATAAAAAGCATTCCTAATCGAGGTAAAGTTATATTTGGTACAACTGTCACTATCGTTAACTTAGATACTGACAAAGAAGTGACCTATCAAATTGTAGGAGATGACGAGGCCAATGTTAAAAAGARCAAGATCTCTGTCAATTCCCCAATCGCCAGAGCTTTAAYTGCAAAAGAAGAAGGTGATGACGTGGTGGTTAAGGCTCCGAGTGGTGAAATAGATTACGAAATACTTAAAATAGAGCATTTATAAATTTTTTACAGGTTCCGAAAATTAAATCGTGAATATTATCTCAAATTGAGCTTTGATTTTTTTTGTTATCGTGAGATTATAGGTGATGGTCATTAATTGACCAATGTTGTTCTTTTTGCCTTGTTCATATTTTTCTACCCTATTCATATGTAGAGGACAGGCTTTTACAGCAAAAACTTAACTATAAACGCGAATTTTCTAACCAAGAGTGATATTCGATCACACTTAGTTAGTAGCAAAGAAGTGGAACAATGAACTCAGGCAGTAACGACGGAAATGGATTTAGCAGGGTAAGTCAGTTTGATACTGGCTTTTACCAAGCGATGATCGATACCCTCTCWGAAGGGGCTTTCGTRCTTGARGAMAAACGYTTTTTATTRGTCAATGATGCTTTTTGTGATCTTACCGATAGCCTACCRTCTGARTTGATTGGACAACTTTTTGARCGCTTTATTTTTCCAAAAAGAAATACCGCCGCTTTCGAAGATYTGCACAATAACGGATCAATAGCGCGATTAAATACKCCARAAATTAATGAAAAAYTARCCAAYGAAGCACATGAATATCAATTAGTTGTYACTRGTCAAAAAGGAAAATGYACTCCKATAGAATTAAGTAGTCAGCATTTCAAAAGCGCTGATGGACGAACATTTCAAGTAGCGACTTTACGTAAACGACAAATGGAGCAAGCTCTTAATCAAGCGTTAAGAGAGTCTGATAAAAGTTTGACACATTTAATTGCACATATCCCCGATATATTTTTGCAGATTGATGCTTCAGGTATCATCAGGAATAACTCTAACTATTCCGATCAGGCATTAGGATTTCTAGAAAATGATCTTAAAAATATGCCTTTGTCTCAGCTTTTTATGAATGCCAATGAACATGCTGAAATTCTAGCAAAAATTATGCAGAAGAGAGGCGAACCGGTTGAAATTGAAACTAGTTTTAGACGAGAAGACGGAACACCTCTACTAACCACGCTAACGGCCTATGCTGAATATGATATCAACCAAAACTTTAAAGGCATGGTATTAATCGGAAGAAAAGAGGCAAACCTTGATTCGCAAATATTTTCAGAAAAAAATAATAGCGTTAGAGATCCTTTAACTCATTTGATAAATCATTTAACCTTTCATGAACACTTAATCAAATCACTTAGAAGAGCGAGAAGACACCATACACAAATGTGGGTTCTGCAATTAAATTTGCAAAATTATGATGAAATAAAAAATCGTTTTGGTAAAAATGTTAGCGACTCTTGCCTAGTCCATTTTTCTCAACGGCTTCAGAGTTTTTTTAGAGATACGGATATTGTTGCAAGAGTTGCAGAAGATCAATTTGCGGTTTTGCTTGATGATTATACTAATCAATTAGCATTAAAAAGTCTTATAAGTCGTCTACAAGAAATAATGAATAAAAAAAGTACCATCGCGCAATATCCTTACGGATTCCAATTTAATATCGGTAGTGCTAATTATCCCGAACATGGTATTACTAGTAATGAATTACTAGAACATGCTGAATCAATGATGTTTCGCTATCAACTCAGTATGCAAAATCAAGGAAACTGATCTTGCCTCTGCCAAACCACGATACAACCGATAATCCAATTCGATGCGGTGTAATTGGCAACCCAATCAAACACAGTCAATCTCCCATTATTCATCAAAATTTCGCAAAACAATTTGAGCTAAAACTAGATTACCAAAAATATCTATTAACGCAAGAAAAATTGAGGTCATTCATTGAAGATTTTTTTGAACAAGGTGGCAGAGGCCTCAATGTGACTCTACCTTTCAAAAAAGAAGTCATAGCAATTTGTAAAAATATCTCTAAAGAATCAAAATTTTGCCAATCGGTGAATACCCTTTACCTAAATGAAAAAAATAAAATTTGCGGTGATACAACCGATGGGAAAGGTTTATTAGAAGATCTAAAATCAAAGTTATTTGAAATAAAAGATAAACAGATACTAATAGTCGGTGCTGGTGGTGCTACCACTTCAATCCTTTACGCTCTATTGCAAGCTGGTGCAATTATTACACTACACAATCGAACCCAAAGTAAAATAGAAAATATACAAAAGAACTTTTCAGATATGAACAATAATATTAATATCTATTCTGAACATCCACCTCAAGTTTTCGATGGAATTATCACCGCAACAAGCCAGTTCAATTCCGAACTTTTAAAGCCCTTATTACAGAACACTCATGCAAATACTTTTATCTATGATTTGAATTATAAAGAAAGAGCAGATGAAACCCTCAGTTTTTTCAAAGACAATGGAATTAAACGATGTTCTGATGGATATGGAATGTTATTCGCACAAGCTGCCAAATCATTCGAAATTTGGCATGGCGTTTTACCGAAAATGACTTACGACCTAAAGTAGGGTGGGCAATTTTTTCTGCCCACCTTCTCGGAACTTTGAGTCATATAAATGGTGGGCACAAAAGCGTGCACACCCTACAAATAATATAAATAATGGTTTAAATATTAAGCTATGAATACGTGGTCCGATCTACTCGCAGAAGAAAAACAAAAAAAATATTTTAAAGAGACTTTATCCTACGTTGCAAACAAACGTGCTAATGGTGTCACCGTTTTTCCTCCTAAAGAACAAGTCTTCAACGCATTCTCCGCAACGCCTTTCGAAAAAATAAAGGTAGTCATAATTGGTCAAGATCCTTACCACGGACCGAACCAAGCTCACGGGTTATGTTTTTCCGTATTACCAGGAAACAAAACACCTCCCTCTTTAAAAAATATCTATAAAGAACTTAAACAGGATATTGAAGGCTTTAATATTCCTGATCATGGTAATTTGCAATCGTGGGCAGAGCAAGGCGTTTTAYTATTAAATACKGTAYTAACCGTWGAACAAGGWCAMGCTCATTCKCAYAAAYATTTRGGTTGGGAAAARTTTACKGATGTTGYRATWGAAAAAATWAATCARCATARYGAWGSAATWGTRTTTYTACTTTGGGGTGCTCATGCTCAAAAGAAAGGYGCGMARATTGATCAAAYAAARCATTTAGTTYTAAAAGCRCCWCATCCRTCKCCKYTWTCTGCACATCGWGGWTTTTTRGGSTGTAAGCATTTTTCTATGGTGAATGAGTATTTAGTTTCTAAAGGAAATAAGAAAATTATTTGGCAAGTCTGAGATTTTTGTAGCCTCGATGAAATGTCCTTATATGTAATCGAGGTTTTATCACAGCAAAACTAAGGTTTAAAATTAGCACCGTATTGTCCCAGATAATCCCTTGATTACGCGAGCTTCATCAAGGCTACAAGTAGAAATTAGGAGTTCAATCTATGGTAAATTATCGGCGTAATTTTATTGAGGGTGGTACTTACTTTTTTACTGTCACATTGTTTAATCGCTCTCTTTCATTATTAACTGATTTTTCCGGCGAACTCCGAGAGTCTTTTAAAGCATGTAAAATAAAATATCCCTTTAAAATTGATGCAATAGTAGTTTTACCAGAACATTTGCATTGCATTCTCACCTTGCCAGAAAATGATTGCAATTACTCTGGTCGATGGAAGTTTATAAAATCACATTTTACCAGACAACTACGAGCTTTAAATGTAGAATTAAAAAAAGATCAACATGGACAATATAATCTTTGGCAAAGACGATTTTGGGAACACACCATTCGGGATGAAAGAGATTTTCAAAATCACATCAATTACATACATTACAATCCTATTAAACATGGTTATGTTGATGATTTGAATAACTGGGCTTTGTCATCTTTTGATCTGGCTACACTAAACAGGACACTTAATTTCATATAAAATATAAATGAAATTGAGGAGTCAAAAGTGAGCAAGAAAGTTAAAACTAAATATACC
>NVTT01000006.1 GCA_002401655.1 Gammaproteobacteria bacterium
TTGAACTCTATTATAACATTGCTGGATGAATTGGTCGATCATAAAACGTATTTTATCTTTATATATCAACTAGTTAGACTGTTTTTAAGTGCTGACTAATTAATACCGAGAATAGAATAGTTTGACCTTACTTTTTATAATTAATGACAGTGTTATGATAACCAATCCTTTAAACATTCTCTTAAACGCGGTAATTTAGACGGATCAAATATTTCAATATCAAGTTCACTGGCGCGTCTTTTTTCTGCAGCGGTTATAGGAAAAAAGGTGACTAATGCAGCGGTTGCTTTAATTCCACCTAAAACATTCGCCAGAGAATCTAATTTATATAGCGTATCGCTTCCTTCACCATTATCAAATCGTTTGGTTTTGCATTCTATGATATGCAACTTATTATTAACTAACGTGACTACATCAAGCTCATTTTTAACCAGTTTACCGTTAATTTTCCGTTCAACTTCTAAGCTATGACCATCATCTTGAATCGTTTTCAGCTCGGCTCTTAGTCCTCTGACCATTCCAAAAACAACTTCTTCTAACCAACCACCATTGCAAAAAAACTTCACGTCATTATCTACGAAAGAAACGTTACTTCCCTCAATTTCAATTAGATCTATTTGATTTAAATCATCTAACAACCATTGAAGAGAATCGTCCTTTAGCATTGCACTGTCTTGCCTACTAGTGAACTTAACCCCCTTCGATGTAGAAGCCAAATAATTTAATTTAGCTAAACCAGAATGCAATTTACTAGATTTCTCTAACCAGCGGTCACCTAGTTCTCTTAGTTTTTTGTCAATACCCTGTTTGTTTTTCTGGGATGTTAAAATAACTCCGTTTACCTCAAAGAACTCGTGTAATTTGAGTTTGTCTTTAATTGGAGTTAGTGGCCACTCTTCGGGATAAAGCCAACATAGAGAATCATACTCTGCTTCTACTATAAATATTGGACATTGAAATGAACGAGCAACTTCATACGCAGACAAAACTTGTTGACGAGTACCGTTGCTAGAATTTAACCAAATATGCCGTAAATCTTTTTCTGCACCTTTCGACTCTCGTTCAAATAGCTGCATAAAACTGAGTTTAATTGATTCCGTATCAATCGTTTGAGGTAGCAGCCAAGAATCTACTTTTGCACCCCGAGATTTTGCAACGCGATAAAGATTATCATATTGGTCTTTTTGATCGATGGTATGAACTATGATTAATCGATCACAAGGAATATCTTTATCAATCAAGGGAGTTAAGTTTGCCGTAGGATCATCTCCCACTAAACAAATGTGAGAGACCTTATTATTATTTAATTCCATTTTATTTTTTCATTTCAGTTTTTATATTATTGTTATTTTTCCCTTCCCCCTTTGCGTAGGTCGCTACATGGATGTAACTTAGTAGAACCATGCAGGAGCAATTGTCGAGGGATTTCCCTCATGGGACCTACTCTTGGGAGGGGGATTTAACTATTTAAACAAGAAAATACAATTCTCTTTATTGCTTGTAAATCACACCTTCTTTCATCACAAAGGAAATACTCTCCATTAAACTAATATCCTTTAACGGATCGCCATTCACAGCGACTAAATCAGCAATTTTCCCCGCTTTAAGACTTCCCAGTTTATCATCGATTCTAAGCAGTTTGGCAGCATTAATTGTAGCCGACTGAATGGTTTCAATAGCAGGCATTCCTGCTTCATTCATATACTTAAACTCTCGACCATTGAGACCATGAGGAAAAACACCGGCATCGGTACCAAAAGCAATTTTCACCCCTCTTTTATAGGCTTTACCAAATGTATTTTGAATTTTAGGGCCTATGGCGGCCGCTTTGGGTTGAACTATTTTTGGGTAATAACCATCAATGGCTGCTTTTTCACCCACCCACTTTCCTGCGGTAATCGTCGGTACATAATAGGTGCCTTTTTTCTTCATTAATCGCATGACTTCTGTTGTCATATAAGTACCGTGTTCAACTGAATCAACGCCTGCCAGTACCGCTCGTTTCATGCCTTCTGCACCATGAGCATGTACCGCTACCACAAATTCGTAGTCTTTTGCGGCTTTAACAATGGCAGCAATTTCATCTTGAGTAAACTGAGGATTAGTTCCACTCTTGGCGAGACTTAAAACGCCACCGGTGACTGTGAGTTTTATAACATCTGAACCTTCTTTATAACGCTGACGAACCGCTTTATAAGCATCTTCAACACCATTAATCACGCCGTCAACGGGACCTGGGTCGTCCATCATTGATAACTTAACGCCATTAGTTGGATCTGCGTGTCCCCCCGTTGTAGCGATACTTTTACCGGCTGCAAAAATACGAGGACCTTTGACATAACCTTTTTCAATCGCTTTTCTTAACGAGACGCCAATGCCTTTAGTTAAATCACCTAAATCTCTCACAGTTGTGAATCCAGCCATCAATGTCTTTTCAGCAAATACCGTACTTCTATAAGCCACATCGGTTGGGTTCATAAAGAAATTTTCAGTGTATGAGGTTTTATTAATTTCGCCCGACAGATGGACGTGCATATCCATTAACCCCGGCATGATTGTTTGGCTTTTTAAATCGATCAATGTTTCGGTTTCATTTTTATCAATAAAACCTGATTTGATCTCAATGATCTTTCCATCAGAAACCCGGATCGATTGTTTCTTTATCACTTTTAATTTCTCTACATCAATCATTGCTCCAACATGCAGAAGATAATTTTCTGATAGTAAATTTGAAGAAACGAAACTGAGAAGTATTAGTAGTAAAATTTTTGATTTTATTTTTAGCATTTTATTTCCACGGTAAACGTATTGATTAAACTTAAAACAATAAACTTGGTTATATTAACTTAATGGTGACTATGCGGATTGCTACCCTTAGCCATTGACCAATGATGAGGTTGATGGTGATTACCGTAAGCCATTATGCCAATATACCCTAAACCTCTTATTTTATCGACTTCGTGAGAATTTGTTGTAGTGATGGTTAACAGGTATTGACCCTTTGTATTGTCTGATGTGAGACTTTCGACTTTCATTATCCAGCCAGTTTCTTGTTCAAGCATCATCGGATGTGCACTAAAGACCCGTTTTAATGCGGCTGAAGCTCTCGCAGTAGTCGCTTCCATTTTAACTTTCAATCCATCTTTTATAGACTCTTGTGATATGACATTAATATTGATTGTCATTTCATACATATCAACTAAGTGCTTTCTAAGCGCTTCAATGTCAACTTTACTCCAGTCCGTATTTGCATCAGCGTTAAGTTTCGTAATGACTTCTTGAATAGTGCCAAATACGTCATTGCCAGCTTCAGTCAATGGTGACTTTGCCATTTGCATTTTATGGTGATGCTGATGCTTTGGATCGTCTTTCGAACTTACATTTGCCGAATAAGAAAAACTAAAAATAGAAATAAAAAGGAATTTAATAATGTTTGAATTAAAGATGCTTGAATTTAAGATGCTTGAATTTAAGATACTTGAATTTAAGAAATTGGAACTACGATATTTCATTTGATTGACTCAGATATTATTTTAAGCATTGATTCTACCGTATTTTTTTAAATTAGTTCACTGATATTAATCATTATTTAAACTTTATGAGCCCCCTTTCGCGATCCAAACTCATGCCTTTCAAGTTCTGCCTCGTTCAAATTTTCTAGTTGAATCTTACAATATGCATCTTGAAGCAGAATGGTGATATTTTTAAACAACAGGTAAATTTTTAAAGTGTTTTAACTGGTGCATTCGTTGATGTAAAATAGTTACAATACCAATCTCGCCACTTTTTAGATACTTCCAATAGACAAAGTGTTTTTTATGTTGGTAATAATATCCTCTCACGGAGAACTCTGAAGGAATACTTCTTGATAAAAGCTTGTTCTTTTCGATAGTAGAAAATGTATCAAATAATTCCGAAATATATACCTTGGCTTTTTTTTCTCCCCATTGATTAAGACTATATTGGTAAATTTCATCCAATCTAAAAGATGCGGCTTTTTGTACTAAGTAATTAGCCATTTATTTTTCTGATTGATTTCTATTTATTATGTCCAACGCACTCAACTCAGAATAACTATCATCAGTTGCAGTGAACGCCATCTGAAGTTCAGTTTTTAGTAAATTAAATGATTTTAATTCTTGGCGGGATTTATCTTCACGGATTAAGCTCCGAATATATTCACTCATATTATCAAACGAGCCATTCTGTCCAACATTCGATGTTGCAAAATCACTCAGTTCGCCACTTAGCCTAACAGTCATTGTTATTTGAGGATTCTTATCGGATAAATGTGTTTGTTGCGAATCTACAGCTCGGGACATGATTTTTTCTCAATGATGGACGCTCTTTCTGATTCAACACTATATTTCGGTATTAAATATAACCAATATTGATGACAAATTCAAGTTTGGGACTTGTCCAATATGAAATGAACAATCACGAAAAACCAAGTAAACACTAAGAATTAAACCCGTCAATGTCGCTCAACTTAACCTTACTACGAACAAATATCCCATTGCCTCGCCCTATTTCTCTCCCGTCAGAATCATAAACAACCGATTCTGCGATAAACTGAGTTCTATTTTTATTTACCACCTTACCAATGGCTTTCATTTTGCCACTTGAAATTGGTCGAGTAATGTAAGTGGTGAAGGAAGTTGTTAAAACAAAAACATCTTTTTCAAGAGAATTGCTTGCAAAGAAAGCTGCATCATCTAATAGCTTAAAATAGACAGAACCATGTACGGCTCCAGCGCCATGAAAGAATTCTTTTTTAACATCAATTTCTATTTCAGAATATCCTTCTGAAATAGAAATCTTTGATTGATAAAATTGATCGATCGGACCGGCTAGATACATTTTCTCTAGTCCCCGATAGTGTTGTGATAAATCAGGTTCTGATTCTATTCTTAATTTTGATTCTGACACTAGCTAAAAAACGCCGTTTTGCACTCCTCAGATAACTCTAAACCACTCACTTGCGCTCTTTGCAGAAGTTGCCAGAAATATCGATAAGTCGCTCGATCATGTAATTCGCCTGCATATTGAATGGGTCCCCAATCAGCTTTTTGTGCGGCTAATAAGATCCCTTGCGCATCTTCCACTTCGGAATAATCAGGCTTCATTGCTTCTACAATCGCTTCGACTTGAGTCGGGTAAATACTCCACATCCTCATAAAACCAAATTCGTTTCTTGCTCGACCGGCGTCACTCTTGGTTTGCTCTACATTTTTWAGATCWARTGTSACRTTATGMGCAGGAACAATACCGTTTGCTAATGCCGCCGCAACCATCTCAGTTTTTGCTCTTGCGAGTAAAGGGTGATCAAACTGTCCTGGGCTTCTCATGCAAGATGCTGGGATAGCTCCATAGTGACCGCTTACAAAGTCCATCATGCCAAAGTCTAAAACCTGTAACCAATCAACCGCTGCAATTTGCCAAATATCTCTTAACGCGCCGTGCGTTTCAATTAATACATGGATAGGAATTTCACGTGTTATGCCATTTTTTTCCGCAACATTCTTGATATACGCCACCATTTCAACGATTTGTGATGCTTCTGTTGATTTGGGTAAAGTAATATAGGCAACCTTGTTACCAATTTTGGGCACTAAAATATCCACATCTGTACGCCAGTGAATATTGCTATAATCATGAATTCTAWCGCCCATCATCTTATGAACATTTGCGTCACTTCCAATCACCCTAGCAACCATTTCCGCATGTTCAACTTCTTGTCCTGCAGCCGCGCCATCTTCACAGTCACAGGTAATATCGAAAACAGGACCTAGCTTCGCCTGCATTTCCAAAGCTTTAAGCATTAATTTTTCACTGCCAGCAAAATGCTCACAGCTAGGAACTACTGGGAACGGTTTTTCAGCTTCAAATAACGCTTCGTTAGGATGAACGGACATAGTTTTCTCCAAATGGTTGAAATTCAATTAATAACTAATATAGCAACTATCCATTAAATTGGTAACTAACAAGCTATATCTTTCCATAATACCTAATATAGCTATAAAGTTAGAGCCAATTTGTCGAATTGCATCTAAACTTGTAAATTAGTACCTTGACAGATGCCAGAAAAATTTAAACAATCGTTTGAATGAATATTTACTAGCAATACCTAGCTAAACTAGATCTAGCTAAATCAGGTCTAGCTAAATAAAGGAAAAAAGATGAGCAATTACAATGAATTCTTAGATCATGTCGATGAAGAAGACGTTTTAGGTGGTATTTGGCCGGGCATTCAGCTTTATTATCCTCCGGTTAAATACTCACCCAAGAATAGTGAATACGAGAATATGGAGCAAGCGGTAGCGAGGATGCGAAAACATGCTCATAAGTGTCAAGCCCACACACTTTTATTTGATTTGGAAGATGGTTGCCGTCAAAAAGCGATGAGTAGAGAACTATTACGTAATGAATTACCTAAATTTCCAGAGCGCGACTTCCAAATAGCATTAAGAATCAACCCATTCAGAACTGAAGAATACGAATTAGATCTTAAGTTAATAAAGGATATTGCTCAGCATATCGATGTCATCGTTTTAGCTAAAGCAGGTGAAATGTATGGTGCTGCCGAAATTAGAGATCTTTCCGCATGGTTAGTCGGGATCAATCCAAAAATCGAAATCCAACCAATTATTGAACATCCGCGCTCGCTTAAATTGGCATCTGAATTAATGCAGTTTTCGACGGTAAAACATGTTGTATTTGGGATCCATGATTTTTCAAAAGCSATGGCAATYCATTTAACCCCWGAAGGTTGGATWGATGARTTAAAAACYTATTTAMGAAATTTRCTTTTAGACGCWCGRATAGAAGGTAAAGGCGTWATTGGTGGTGTGGAAGTYTTAATTAATGAAACSCCCATGCCWACWAAAAATATCGARCCKCAYGATGTAAGACGKTGGTTAGATTTACATGGCGATCATGAATCTCATGTAGTTCACCGACATGCGACGGTTGAAGCACAAATGGGATTGACCGGTAAGCAAGTGATTCATCCCTATCATATTCATTTATGTAAAGTGGCATTTACGCCATCACCAATGATTATTAAAAGAAATATTGCTATGTTAAAAGCAGCCATCGAAGCCGATGCTCTTTTGGGCGGTGCGATTAAATTTGAAGGCGAAATGCTAGATCCGCCAATGTTTGGTAAATCATTACAAACATTATTAAGAGCTTACGCTTTAAAATCCTTAAATGACGATGACAAAGAATTTGCCATGGAAGTACTTAAATTATTGCCTATTCATGTTATTCGTGAAAACTGGCCCTATGGTCGAATTTAATAGAACCGACTCCGTTAAATATTGATTTAAAACTCNACWACTATRGGCTAAAAGTTCATAGGWTAAWYTGRANNGAGNAWASWAGGGTGGGCAATTTTTWCTGCCCACARRTTCTGGRYWACRAACRSCAATGGTGGGCACAAAGAAACGTGCACACCCTACAAAAAAGGATGCTAAACCTTGCATTGAAAGTGCATAGTTTTAACTAACGAAACTGAGAAAATAGAATGACCCAATTGACAGATTATTTTAATGAAGAAACCAACCAATGGAATGTTCCTGAATATTTTAATATTGCGAATGAATGTGTAGTCAAACATGCTGATAAAAAAAAGCCTGCTTTAATTATTGAAGACGATACAAGCGGAACAAAAGAATTAAGTTACACACAGTTGAATGAGCAAAGCGCTAAAATAGTTGCGCTTTTAAAAGAACTCAATATCAATAAAAGCGATCGAGTTTTAATYCGTYTACCTAACTCSACKGATTATCCWGARAGYTTTTTYGGYTGTTTAAAACATGGTGCRGTRGCKGTTCCWACTTCYACTTTATTRGCGTCTTCTGAAGTRGYYTATTTAGCCAWRGATTCYGGTGCGAAAGTTTTAATTACCGCAAAATCCATGTGGGATGAACTTAAAAGTATTCTGAACGAAGAAACTCAACTAACGCATATTTTGTTGGCTGGTGACGAAGACATGCCAGAAATTAAATCTGACTCGTCTATTAGTATTTTAGATTTAGCCAAGCATTTGAATGATTTAGAACCCGACTATGATCTAGTCAAAAGCAAAGCGAATGATCCTGCTTACTTGGTTTATACATCAGGCACAACCGGCTTTCCAAAAGGTGTTTTACATGCTCACCGTTCTTTAATTGGTCGCTTGCCCGCTAGTCAGTATTGGTTTGATTTTAAAGAAGGCGACAGAATACTGCATTCGGGAAAATTTAATTGGACTTATGTACTTGGCTCGGCACTGATGGATCCGCTGTTTCACGGGCACACAGTAATCGTACATGAAGGGAAAAATGATGCTAGCACTTGGCCCAAATTAATCGCCAAACATAACTGTACAATTTTTATTGGCGTGCCCACGATTTACCGGCAAATTATTCAGAAAACAGAATACTCAGCAAGTGATGTTCCCTCGTTAAGACACTGTATGAGCGCCGGTGAACATTTATCTGATGAAATGTTAGAAGCATGGCGAAATCGCTTTGAAATGGATGTATACGAAGCGATTGGAATGAGTGAGTTTTCCTATTACATTTCTCAAAGAATTGATAAACCAATACGTCCTGGTGCTGCTGGATTTCCGCAACCTGGTCACAATATTCAATTACTAACGGGTGATGCGAACTCTTCGGAACTGAAAGTGGCAGAGACTAATGAAGAAGGCATGATATCGATCCCTGATAATGATCCAGGGCTGTTTTTAAACTACTGGCAACTCGAAGACGAAACCGCCAAAGCAAAACATGATGGTTATTTTTTTACCGGTGATTATGCTCGGATTGATGAAGACGGATACATTTGGTTTTTAGGTCGAAAAGACGATATTATTAATACTTTCGGATATCGCGTTTCTCCCCATGAAATTGAACGTGTGATCAAAACGCATCCTGATATCGCTGATTGTGTTGCGATTGGAGAAGAAGTCGGAAAGGATAAAGTTTTAGTGAGCATCTGTATTATTCTGACTGAAAATAGCCAAGCCACTACACAAACATTTTTAGATTTTGGAAAAGAAAATTTAGCTAAATACAAAGCACCAAAAATCGTCCATATTTACAACGATTTTCCTCGAACAAAAAATGGGAAAGTCTTAAGAAAACAAATGATTGCAGAACTACAGTCTAAGCAGCAAGAAAAAAGGGGTCAATAATGGGTTACAAATACCGTCCACGCCGTAGCGTACTCTATGTATCAGCTCATGAAGAACGACATATTGAAAAATCAAGAAAGTTGCCGGCTGATAGCATTATTTTTGATTTACAAGAATCCGTTCCACCATCAAAAAAAGTTGAAGCTAGAGCGCTATTAGTCAGGATGTTTGAGAACCCTGACTTTGGTTATTCCGAAAAAATTGTTCGCGTTAATTCGTTAGATTCTGAATGGGGAATGGATGATTTACGCGCAGCCGCTAAATTAGATATTGACGCAATATTATTTCCACAAGTTGAAAGTGGCGGGCAACTAAAAGCAGCTATTGCAACACTTGACGAGTSGGGGGGAGAACGATTAACGATTATGGCAAACATAGAAAGTCCAAAAGGCGTACTTAGAAGTGAAGAAATATCCGGCGCTAGTGACCGTTTAACCGCTATTGTTTTGGGAACAACTGATCTGGCTAATTCGTTAAGGATCAATGTCACTTTAGATAGACAAGGATTATTAACCAGTTTATCACTATGCGTTTTAGGTGCTAGAGCTCACGATAAATGTATTATTGATGGCCCACATTTTGATTTGAAAAATATAGAAGCTTGCGAATTTTCGTGTAGACAAGCCAGAGATTTGGGCTTCGATGGAAAAGCGGTTATTCACCCCATTCAATTGGCCTATAACAACGATGCTTTTACACCTAAAGGCGAAGATATCAAGCGAGCGAAAGCAATCATTGAAGCAATTGCCATCGCACATGAAAGAGGTAAAAGTGTCGCAGTTATTGATGATCGACTAATTGAACCATCGTTAGAGCTATGGGCGAGACGAGTGATTGCGCTTTACAATCAAGTAAAAGAACTCGGTCAAAATGAATTAATTGGACCTGAAAAATAATGTCTATTAATAAATCAGCCTCTTTCATTAAATCTTCATGTGGGAATTTTTTCGAAGATTTTTCTATCGGTCAAGTTTTGAAACATGGTGTTCCAAGAACTATAACCGAAAGTGATGCTACTTTATATTTAGCGCTTACGGGAAGCCGTTTTGCACTTTATTGCGCAGAAACGATAGCGCAGGCTTGTGGATTTAAAAAAACACCTCTCGATAATTTTTTAGTTTTTCATATAGCGTTTGGTAAAACCGTTAATGATATTTCTCTCAACGCAGTCGCCAATCTTGGTTATGCCGATGTACAATTTCATCAACCTTGTTTTGCTGGCGAAACCCTAACAGTTTCCAGTGAAGTCATTGGTTTAAAAGAAAATTCAAGTGGTAAAACAGGCGTTGTTTATGTGCACTCCTCCGCGATCAATCAAAAAAATCAATTAGTTTTAGAATGGAAACGTTGGGTGATGGTGAAAAAAAATGACCTTAATGCAAATATTAATGAAGAATTTCTCCCCACACTTGTAGAGCAAGTCGAAACTAAAAAACAAAACTTGCCTGAACAAATAAGTTTTGGAAAGTGGCAAGATTTTCATAGTGATTTTCAAATGAAGTATTCTGATATCAAACTAGGGGATTCGATTTTTCATAGAGACGGTATGACCATTAATGATAGCGATCATTCGCTTGCCACTCGCCTCTATCAAAATAATGCCAGAGTCCATTTTGATCAAAAAATGATGGATRAYACRCCYAATGGYAAACGTTTRATTTACGGTGGTCATATCATCTCAATATGCCGTGCTTTGAGTTATAACGGTTTAGGCAATGCAATGTGGTTATCGGCGATTAATGGCGGAGCGCATTGCAATCCTTCCTTTTCAGGCGATACTATTTATTGTCAAAGTAAAATTATCGGAAAATCAGATATTGAAGGGAGAGATGATCTTGGTTTAGTCAGAATCCAAATGTTAGGGATTAAGAATAATACGCCCGATAAAATTGATTCACTTTATCAAAAGGTTAATGGTCGTAAGAAATATCACTCTGATTTGGTACTAGATTTAGATTATTCGGCGTTGATGCTTAAATAGAGTTTTGAGTGATTGTAACAATCGTAGCTTTGATGGAGTTTCCAGAATCGAGGAATTGAGCATCAAGGAATTTAGAATTAAGTTGGGTTATTTAGCCATTAACCACTTTTTTAGATGTCAAAAACCAAGAAGTRTCTTTTCTTCGACGRTCYGTACTYAAACGRCGATCCAAACCAAAATTCTTTAAAAGMGATTCMACTCTTTCATGMCCCAAWCCKCGRCGTCTATCTAAACGACGATCAAAGCCMACATAYACACGYTCRCCGTTCACMACRGTAAAATCAGCTCTGCCAAATTTTRTTTGTTTAATCGCCATYYTWGATAACCYCTYTACTCTGTTCAAAGTACNTCACTTTTAARAACTGCTGTGTTTAGAACTAATACGAGCCTTTTATGTTAACTAGTTCACATTTTAGGTGTTAACGAGCAAAAAGCAAATATATTCTAGATAATTGGCAATAAATGCCCGATAAATTGAGAAAAAGCGCTATTTTTTGGTAGAATTAGAATTATTAGACACCATTTTTCATTTAAACAATGGACTCAAGTTATGTTAAACAAGTATCTATTTACTTTACTAATTATTATTTTATCAACATTTGCTAGTGCAAAAGGCAATCGCTGGCAAGGTGTACCTTTCCCTCAATTTGAACTTGCAGATCAAAATAAAGAGATTAAAAGCAATAGCGACTTCAAAAACAATTGGGTGGTTTACTATTTTTATCCCAAAGATCGAACTCCCGGTTGCACCACTGAAGCAAAAAATTTCGCATTGGAAAACGCCTTATTTGATTCATTGAACACTAAGATAGTTGGCATTAGCTATGATGATTCTGATTCACATAAAGACTTTGCTGAAATTTACGATGTTAAATTTACGCTACTGGCCGACGTCGATCATAAATTAACTAAAGCACTTGATGTCGATACCTTTTTTCCGTGGCCTCACCCAACTCGGCAAACATTTCTAGTCAATGCTAAAGGCAATATCGTTAAACATTATGATAATGTTGATCCCGACACACACTCATCACAATTGTTAAAGGATATAAAATCACTTCAACAAAATTTGTCGGCATTATAGTATTTTCCTTTAACTCAACGACTAGGACTAAAAGTCCAAAGGTTAAATTGAAACCACTGATAGCCGTTACAGCAATGCACAAAAGTAGGGTGGGCAATTTTTGCTTAAAGTACCTACTGTTGGTTCTGCCCACAGATTCTGGACTACAAACATTAATGACTAACCGATGAAAACAAACCTTACATTTATTACAGTGCTGATGTTATTAATTATATCTTTATCATCTTGTGCAAACGAATATATAAAATCTCAATCACCTAACCTTAGCATTCCTAAAAGCCATGTGAAAATGGATTTAATTAAACTATCGGAACACGTCTATTACGTGCAAGGTAGTTCAGGAGTAGCTACTGAAAATGAAGGATTTATTTCTAATACTGCGGCAATCATTACAGAGGAAGGAATTATCGTTTTTGATGCTCTCGGTACACCGTCATTAGCTTCATTATTTATTCAAAAAATTCGAGAAGTTAGCCAACAGCCAATTGTAAAAGTCATTGTCAGCCACTATCATGCAGATCATATTTACGGATTATCAGTATTTAAGGAATTAGGAGCGGAGATTATTGCACCGCTTGGCTATTCCGACTATTTAGATTTACCCATCGCTAATCAAAGACTAGAAGAAAGAAGAATATCTTTAGCGCCCTGGGTTAATGAAACAACTAAAATATTAAGACCCGATACGGTCATTGAAACTAAAACAAGTTTTGCGCTTGGTGGAATTGATTTTGAAATAAACTACTTAGGTCGTGCACATTCCGATGGTGACTTAACGCTTTTAGTCAAACAAGACAAAGTGTTACTTTCTGGTGATTTGATTTTTGAAGGAAGGATCCCTTTTACTGGAAGTGCCAACACCAAACATTGGTTAGAGTTATTAGAACAAATTGATAATAGCACGCTTCATGCATTGTTACCGGGTCATGGAAAAGTAGCAGAAAACCCAAGTTTAGCCATTAAAGAAACTCTCAATTATCTCAAAACAGTTCGTTCAAAAATGCAATTTGCCGTTGATGAAATGATGAGTTTTGATGAAGCGTATGATTCGGTAGATTGGTCAGAATTTGAAGATATTCCAGCGTTTAAATCAGCCCATCGAATTAACGTATTTGGAATTTATTTATCGCTTGAAGAAGAGTCGATGAAATAGAAGAGTTACAGTACTTTATTACCTACTTTATTATTTTTAATATAAAAATATATATCTATGATAGCGGCCGTTAAAAACTTACAGCCACTACTCAATTCGAAAAGAAATTAGGCTTATTCAGCAACAAAAATTGATTCGATGGACTGTTGAAAAAGACGTGCGATCTTAAAGGCTAAAGGTAAACTTGGATCGTACTTATCTTTTTCTATTGAGTTAATCGTTTGACGACTCACATCAAGTCTATTGGCAAGCTCTGCCTGAGTCCAATCGCGCTCAGCCCTTAGCACTTTTAGCCTATTTTTCATCKGTACTTTACCTGACCGTAAATGACGGAAGCCAYATARCAAAAAGTCATGATTAATATAAGATCAGATRTTTCAGARTCTTTAACRATTTGYGCCGTWGTMAGCAGTGAATAAGTTATMGATGCSACAATAGTTGTACCCATCGAAAAAGCAAGTGCATCAAATTGAATCTTTCGCTGTAATTCATCCATAGATTTTAGTAGATTTATAAATGTAAAAATAACCACTATGCCAAACATAGTATCAACGGCAATAAGTAAATTAATTAGCGTATCTGATCCAAACCATGCATAGAGAATTCCTTTATCGATATAAATCATCGTGGCAATCCAAATAAATGTCGACGCGACAAAAATTAAACTTTTTTTCGTTCTTTTTTGTTCCGAGGTTAAAGCGAATGACTCGTTCATGTGTATAAACTCTTTGACTTAATGTTAAGGAACCTTTACATTACAGAGTACACCAGTCGATGTCAAATACATTTGACATAAAGAGTATGTCACTTGATATAACTGAGTGTTTATTGAATCAAAAAGGGCTTTGCAAACTATTCCTTAATTTAAAATGAATTTCGTTAGAAAATATATCTGTCTTTAAATTGGTGAATCGAATTAACAATTTTTATATTTATCACATGAAGAAAAATCTGTGGAGTAAAAATTTCTATTTATCTTTTTTCTTCCTAATCTTATTCTCTTGATACAAAATAAAAATAGTGGCTCCGACTAATAAACTCGCACCCAACCAAAGTTTTCCAGGAGGAACATAACTAAACACTAACCACCCTGCAAAAACATTAAGCGGAAGTTTAACCAGATCAAACGGTTGAATAAACGAAGCATCTGCACTGGCATAAGCCTTTACTAAAGACCACTGAGCCAAAGATAATAAAGTGCCGGATAAGCCTAATAATATCCACATCTGATTACTCGGCACTTCAAAATATGGAATGGCGAGTACAAAATTCATCGGTGCTATTAAAATCAACAGGTAAACAACCATAGATCCGGTACTTTCTGTTCGGGACATTTTCCTAATCATTAAAGAATAAATTGACCAGAAAAAAGCCGCCGCTACAGGCAATAAGGATGCGAGTACAAAATCGTCTGCCCAAGGTTCAAGAATAATTAAAGATCCGGCAATGCCAACCAAAGTCGCTGACCATCGTCTTATTCCTACTTTTTCTTTTAAAAAGAAATGTGAGCCAATGGTTGCGAATAGTGGTGAGGTCATTACCAACGCAATCGCCTGCCAAATAGGAATGGGATACGCCAATGCCCATAGCCAGAGCTGAATACCAATCACCGACATAATGACTCTGATCACATGTAAATGTAGATAGTCCGTTTTTAAGGCAATTGATAAACCCGCTTTAACAATCCATGGCAACATAACAATAAACGAAATAAAATATTGAAAAAAACCAACGACGGTATTGTGTAAACCGAGAGTGACGCTGAGATGTTGATTAGTGGTATTGATAACCGCGAAGCAGGTGCCAGCTAAGATCATCCAAAGCGCACCCGCAATCGGTTTATGGGTCAATTGAGTCATAGAAACTAATTTTTAATCGTTTTACAAAGTACGTATCAGGTGACCTTTAGAACGGAATATCATCATCAAATGAATCATTAAATTCATTATTAGCAGGTTGTTGATTTTGTTGACCCTGATTCTGCTGGTTTTGCTGAGGTTGCTTATTTTGCTGTGGTGCTCGAGTTTGTCCCATTGGCGCACTACCACCTTCATTTCTACCACCTAACATTTGCATAACACCGGTGAAACCATCCACAACAACACTAGTAGAATATCGATCTTGACCGGTTTCTTTATCTTTGTATTTATCTGTTTTTAACTTGCCTTCGACATATACTTGAGAACCTTTGCGTAAGTATTCACCTGCAATTTCGGCTAATTTATTAAAAAAGACAACTCGATGCCATTCAGTCTTTTCATTCATTTGCCCCGTATTCTTATCTTTCCAGCTTTCACTGGTTGCAATACTAATTGTAGTAATTGCACTGCCATTTGGGGTATAACGCACTTCAGGATCCTGTCCTAAATTACCGACCAATATTACTTTATTTATGCCTTTAGTTGCCATGAATGGACTCCAATTAAACTTTCACTAAAATCTAACCGCTTACTATAAGTTGTAGCGACTATCTATATCAAGCGGTTCTTTTAAAACCAGCTATTTATCTTTAAATTGATTACTTTAAATTACTTATCTTTTTAACTCAGACTGAACCGATTTACCATAGTTAGACAAATCATCTTTATCGACAATATCACTGTCTATTTTTAAATAAACCGCTCCCGCCTCCGGAAGCGCAATCGCCTCTGCCACGCCTTCTATCGCTTTTAACTCTTCTACTAGGCTAGGAAATGCATCTTCTGCAATGTCTGGCATAGTGAGAGTATAGGCGGTTAATGCCGGTGGGTTTTCTAAACCAAACAAAATGACAGCCCATATCATTGCAGCAAAAGCGCCGACCAAATAGACACCGTCATGCCCCATATAATACATAGTGAGTCCTGCGACAGGACCTCCTAAAAAAGCGCCTGCAAATTGGCTGGTTGAGTAAACCCCTAAAGCTGTCCCTTTGCCCGATAATGGGGCAATTCTTGAAATCATTGATGGCAGTAATGCTTCCATCAAATTAAACCCGGTAAAATAAATAGTCATGGCAATAATAACTATCACCATTGGAAACTGAAACATGCCAAAACTGAATTGAACCACAGCAATTAGCATCACCGCTAACAACATCATTCTTGCGTGTTGTCGGTTCTTTTCTGCATAGATAATCATTGGCAACATTAATATAACCGCTCCGCACATAGTTATCAGATATAGCCAACTATGCCCTGAAAGCTCAATACCTAAATTTTCTAAACGGTAAGGGAAGGCAACGAAGAACGACGTCAATAGAAAATGTAAGGTGAAAATACTGAAATTAAGCCTCATCAACTGACGGTCGGATAATATTTTAGTAAATTGCCCTCGACTAGCAATCGCATCTCTTTGAGAAAACTGTTTCTCTGGATTAGGCGTTAATAGCAAAATAATCATCATCGCTAAAACCGATAATCCGGCAATCCCGTAAAAGATCCCACTCAATCCAACCCACTCAGTAATCACAGGGCCAATGATCATCGCAACCGCAAAGGCTGCACCGATGCTCATTCCTATACTTGCCATAATTTTTGTGCGCTGTTCATCTCGAGAAAGATCCGCCGCTAGCGCCATAATAGAACTGGCGATGGCTCCACAACCTTGTAATAATCGCCCAGCTATCACGCCATAAATATGATCGCTTAAAGCAGCCACTAGACTTCCGGCCAAAAATAGCAGTAAGCCAAAAATGATAATAGGCTTACGCCCAAATTTATCGGACATCCAACCAAAGGGGATCTGTAAAATGGCTTGGGTTAAACCATAGGCTCCAATGGCAAAACCAATTAATACCGGGGTAAAACCTTCTAGGTCTTGACCTACCAGACTAAACACCGGCAATAACATAAACAAACCAAGCATCCGCAAAGCAAATACGCTACTCAATGTCAGTGCAGCCCTTTTCTCTATTGCGTTCATTTTGTTACTTTTATTCATTTGTTGATTATTCATTTTGCCTATCAGCAGGGTTACACGGTATCATGTTTGGATCAGTGGCTACATTATACAAGAATAGCAATGAATCACATAGAAGTACGCGGTGCAAAAACCCACAATTTGAAAAATATTGACGTTAAAATCCCAAGAGATAAATTAACCGTCATTACCGGACTATCAGGATCAGGAAAATCATCGTTAGCATTTGATACGTTATATGCAGAAGGTCAGAGACGTTACGTTGAGTCCTTATCTGCCTACGCCCGTCAATTCCTGCAATTAATGGAAAAACCGGACGTCGAGCATATTGAAGGATTATCACCGGCGATCTCAATCGAGCAAAAATCCACCTCACATAATCCTCGTTCGACTGTTGGCACCATCACTGAAATTTATGATTATTTGAGATTGTTATATGCGAGAGTAGGAATACCTCATTGTCCTGAACACAATATTGCACTAGAAGCTCAAACCGTTAGCCAAATGGTCGATCATACTCTCGCGTTACCCAAAGATTCTAAGCTCTTGTTGCTCGCTCCGATTGTTAGAAACCGAAAAGGCGAGCATGTTCAGCTATTTGAAGAACTTCAAGTAAAGGGTTTTATACGCGCAAGAATTAATGGCAAAACTTATGAGCTCAGTGAAGCGCCAAAACTAGAATTGCATAAGAAACATACCATTGAAGTGGTCGTCGATCGCTTTAAGGTTAAAGGTGATTTAAAGCAACGGTTAGCTGAATCTTTTGAAACCGCATTAGAGCTTGCCGATGGTATTGCCATGATCGCGCCTATGCTAGATAAGGGAAATGAAAATTCTGAAATAGCCGAAGTATTATTTTCTGAAAAATTTGCTTGCCCAAAATGTAATCATAGTCTTTCTGAACTTGAACCAAGATTGTTCTCTTTTAATAATCCGGCAGGAGCTTGCGAGACTTGTGATGGATTAGGCGTTGATCAATTCTTTGATCCTAACCGCATCGTTGTTAATTCAGATGTTTCTTTAGCGGGCGGAGCCATTAGAGGATGGGACAGACGCAGTGTTTATTATTTTCACATGTTGAAATCTCTAGCAAAACATTATAATTTTGAGATCGAAAAACCTTACAAGAAACTCACTAAAAAAATACAAAAAATCATTTTATATGGTAGTGGTAAAACAAAAATTGAATTTAATTACAGCAATGACCGTGGCGATGTGATGAAACGAGTGCATCGTTTTGAAGGCATCATTCCTAATATGCAACGTCGCTACCATGAAACAGAGTCGAATGCGGTTCGAGAAGAGTTACAAAAATACATGACAAAACAATCTTGCCCAAGTTGTGGTGGCACGCGATTGAAAGAAGAATCACGTTGTGTATTAATTAAAAATAAAAACTTACCAACTTTAACCAACCTGCCGATTGACGAAGCCTTTAGCTTCTTTAGTAAACTTAAATTAACTGGAAAACGAGGAAAGATTGCCTCTAAGATCTTAAAAGAAATTTGTGACCGTTTAGAGTTTTTAGTGAATGTCGGTTTAGAATATTTATCTTTGGATCGAAGCGCGGATACACTATCCGGAGGAGAGGCTCAAAGAATTCGTTTAGCCAGCCAAATAGGTGCTGGTTTAGTGGGCGTGATGTATGTGCTTGATGAACCTTCAATCGGATTACATCAAAGAGATAATGAGCGACTTTTAAAAACATTAAGGCACCTCCGTGATTTAGGTAATACTGTAATCGTCGTAGAACACGATGAAGAAGCGATTCGCACGGCTGATTATGTTTTAGATATTGGGCCTGGCGCTGGTATTCATGGCGGCGAAATAGTTGCTCGGGGAACGATTAAAGATATATTAAAATCAAAGAAATCACTCACAGGGAGATATTTATCTGGAAAAGAATGTATCGAAATTCCGAAGCAACGAATTCCAGCAAAAGATGGAAAATATTTTGAGTTAAAAGGCGCAACAGGAAATAATCTACAATCAGTTGATCTTAAATTACCGGTTGGGGTTATGACTTGCGTTACCGGGGTTTCAGGTTCCGGAAAGTCTAGCTTAGTCAACAATACTCTATACCCAATTGCCGCGACTGAGTTGAATCGAGCAACCACTCTAACGCCCTCCCCCTACAAAAGTTTTCACGGCATGGAAAACTTCGACAAAGTAGTTGATATTAATCAGGCGCCAATTGGTAGAACGCCCCGCTCTAATCCTGCAACCTATACGGGAATATTTACGCCGGTTCGAGAATTACTGGCCGGAACTCAAGAATCCCGCGCCCGCGGTTATAAGCCTGGAAGATTTAGTTTTAACGTAAAAGGCGGTCGCTGTGAAGCATGTCAAGGTGACGGATTGATCAAGGTAGAAATGCATTTTTTACCTGATATGTATGTATCATGTGATGTTTGCCATGGAAAAAGATACAACCGCGAAACCTTAGAAATCACTTATAAAGGAAAAAACATCAACGAAATATTGAAGATGACTGTAGAGGATGCAAGAGTCTTTTTTGATGCAATCCCTTCCATTGCAAGAAAATTACAAACCTTAGTTGATGTCGGACTGTCTTATATTTGTTTAGGTCAAGCGGCAACCACCTTGTCAGGTGGCGAAGCGCAACGAGTAAAATTATCCAAAGAATTAAGTAAGCGCGACACAGGGCAAACACTCTATATATTAGATGAGCCGACCACAGGATTACATTTCCACGACGTTAAACAGTTATTAGCAGTATTGCATCGCTTACGTGATCATGGCAATACAATTTTAGTCATAGAACATAATTTGGATGTCATAAAGACAGCTGATTGGATTATTGATTTAGGACCTGAAGGTGGTAGCAAAGGTGGATATATTATTGCTGAAGGTACGCCTGAGCAAGTGGCTAAGAATAAGAAATCTTATACTGGGTACTATTTGAAACAAACTTTAAGCTAAATGCTCCAACGCCAAATAATCATGTGACTGCATTTCCTGCAACCGGCTTAGTGTTCGTTTAAACTCGAAGCTTAGTTGAGTGCCTGTATATAAATCTTCTAACTCGACCTCTGCGGTGATCATTAAATTAACATGCCGCTCATAAAACTCATCCACCAAACTAATAAATCGCCGGGTAGCAGAAGCATCTTTAGTTTCAAGTTGCGGAATTTCACTGACAATGACGGTTTGATAACAACGAGAAATTTCAATGTAATCGGTTTGGCTTCTTGCTGTTTCGCAAATTTCTTTAAATGAAAACCAAACAATCCCTTCAGCACAACGGATGGTTTTCACTGCTCGATGTTCAATTTCAATCGTTGTTCCATCAGACATAATTTCAGTCGCTAATTGATTAAAACTATTATTTAAATTTGCAATCGCCTCTTGGTCATGAGGTGTATGAAAAATATCGGCTTGTTCTAGAGTCCTCAAACGATAATCAATACCATTATCTAAGTTAATAATTTCACAATGTTGCTTAATCGCTTCAATGGCTGGTAAAAATCTTTCTCTTTGCAAACCGTTTCGATAAAGATTTTCAGGTGGAATATTAGATGTTGCCACCAAACTCACTCCGCGTTTAAAAAGTGCTTCAAATAATCCCCCGAGAATCATCGCATCGGTGATATCACTAACAAAAAATTCATCAAAACAGATGATGCACGTCTGTTCAGCAATTTCGTCCGCTATTAATAAAAGAGGGTCTTGTTTGCCTTTATGCGACTGTAGTTGCTCGTGGGTTTGATGCATAAAACGATGAAAATGTAGACGCATTTTGTTTTTAATTGGTAGTGAGTCAAAAAACATGTCCATTAAATAAGTTTTACCACGCCCCACTCCACCCCAAAAATAGAGTCCCTTTAAAGGTGGATTATTTCCAGAAATTGAAGATTTTAATTTCTGGAAGAAGTTTAATGGTTTATTACGCTCAATTAATCGTTGATATAGATCTTCTAGCATCTCAACAGCACTGAGTTGAAACGGATCTTCTTGTATCAAACGTGAATTAATGTCGCTAAAATATTTTTGTTTTGGTGATTGCATCAATAATCTGTATGTACTGACTTAATAAAAAGTCATTTTGTCAGAAATACAGCATTAGTCCAGTATTAATTGACTGAGACATTCTTAGCATTGAAACACTTTAGCTTAAAGATTACCCAGATTTGATTTTACAATCAACAATGGGTAATCTTACTGTGATCAAACTGAGAATTCAGTTTGATTTTCCCTACATTTAACTCTTACTTCTTTTTCTTAACCTGAGTTTTGGTTTTCTTTGATACCTTCGCTCCCTTTTTCTTTATTGACTTAGTAGCCGTCTTTTTAGCTCGTTTTATCGCTGATTTCTTGGCTACTTTCTTTTCAGCAACTTTTTTAGACTTCTCTTTATTGAGTTTATTTAAATATTTTTTTAGTCGCTGTTTAGCATCTAGTGCAGCCGTTTCTGCATCTTTAGCGCGAGCCAACGCTTTTTTTGCGGTGCTCGTGGCCTTTTCGGATGCTGCTACGGCTTTCGATACTTCCTTTTTAGTTTTCTTTAATATCTTTTTTAGTTTTGAAATGTCTTTCTTCTTCATTCTTTGCTCTCCTTATATTGAGGTTTTGTGTGATGTTTGTTAATATTTTTCACCAATTTCATAAATAGTTTTCGCTGAACCCGCGATTAATGGGTCAGGTTCTCCGACAATATCGAAGTCCTTTTTGTCGTAATCTAGGTTAGATAGAAAATGTCGCATACAATTTATTCGACCTCGTTTTTTATCATCTGACCGAATAATCGTCCAAGGTGCATCTTTTGTATCGGTATGAAAAATCATCGAATCCTTTGCTTTGCTGTATTTTGGCCAAAGTGAAAGCGACGCCATATCAACAGGGCTTAGCTTCCATTGTTTTAGTGGATCATTCTGTCTTGATTTAAACCGCCTAAACTGCTCTGTTCGACTCACCGAAAACCAATACTTAAAAAGTGTAATGCCACTATTAACTAACAKTCTTTCCAATTCTGGAGCCTGCCTAAGAAACTCCAAATATTCGTGATCCGTACAAAAATCCATGACTTTTTCGACACCCGCTCGGTTATACCAAGAACGATCAAAAAAGATGATTTCTCCTTTACTTGGTAACTGCTCAATATAACGTTGAAAATACCACTGGTTTCTTTCTCTAGCAGTTGGTTTTTCTAAAGCTATAACGTTAGCTCCACGCGGATTAAGATGTTCGGTAAAACGTTTTATGGTTCCACCTTTACCGGCAGCATCTCGCCCCTCAAATATTATGACAATACGTTGGTTGGTGTTTTTTACCCAACTTTGCATTTTTAGAAGTTCAATCTGTAATTCATGTTTATTTTGCTCGTATTCAACAACTTCCATTTTTTTTGAATAAGGATAAGTTCCATCTTCATTCCATTTTATCTTCCCATTTTTAGCATCAAGATCGTAAATAATTTCTTTCGTGCCTTTATTCTTTGACGGTTTTTTATTTTTCACCATTACATCCATCTATTTCCCCCTAACATTCAAATTATCAATCTATTCTCTTTGCTTATAACTTACCGCTTTTTATCCAWCTACGTATTGACTTAAATCAATCAAATATCTGTTCTTGGATACTTTCTGGTTACAGTTTGTTGATTGGACATCGATTGATCTATATCAGTTTTGATTAATCACACGCTGTTATATTAAGTTGAGAGTGATTTTTATAAATGCAGTCGATTTGACATTATAAAAAGGAGAAAAGATGTTTAATTTGAGGAGTATTTTAGCCATTGTTGACTTTAGGCATAAGCAGCATTACGCGCTACCAAGAGCGATAGAATTAGCACATAAGTTTGGTTTGAAAATAACGGTTGTTTCGAATGTCTATGAAACATTTTTTGACTTTTTAACCTCTGAAAATCATAATGACGAGATCAAAACTAATGCGATTAAAGAAAATGATTCACTATTGAAAAATTTGGTTTTAGAGCATAATACTGAAGGTTTAGAAATTGAGTTTCATTCAATTTGGAGCCCAAATTTAAAAGATGATTTAAGTCGATTTATTAATGAACAATCTTATGATTTGGTACTAAAAACAACKMGAACTCATAAYRTTTTGAAAAAAYTRATWTTTACTCCAACAGACTGGCATTTACTAAGAGATACTAAGACAAATATTCTGTTTGTACAAAAATCTGGTTCAACTGAATTTACCAATATCATYGGTGCTATAAATATTGATGATGATGTCGAACATAAAGAACTAAATGAAAAAATAATTGTGGCAACCACTTCGTTAGCTCAAGCTTTTCATTGTAAATCAAATATCCTAAACGTTTTCCCTTGGACATTAGTGCAATTTGAAAAATTCAAACACTTGTTCAAAGAAAAAGACTTTTTTACCATAAAAAAGGAAAAGCATGAACAAAAAGCCAAAACAATTGTTGAAGGTATTTTAAAGGCCAATTCAGCGAAATTGAATGGTAAAGTTATTATTGCGGAAGGCTTAGAACCTGAAGAGACTATACCTTCAATCATCGAGTCAACGAAAGCTGATTTATTAGTCATGGGTACAGTTGGGCGTTCTGGTTTAGACGCCGCAGTCATTGGTAATACCGCAGAAAAGATTTTAGATGATATTGATTGTGAAGTATTAGCAATCAAGTAGAAACACTGAAATTGGAATCAATAAAAAATCGTATCTACTCTACTTAATTACTAGGCAATAATTTTTTCAATATTTATTCTCAAGTCTACCAGTTTCCCATGAAAAAAATGGGAAGCACCCGTTAGTTTTACAAAAGATAAATTTGATGGCTGTTGATTTACCCACCCTTCAACATCACGACATTTAACCAGTTCATCTTCATCACCTTGAATAACAGTCCAAGGGCAAGTTGGCGTTTTCATCGCGGAAAAATCAAAGCGACCAATGGGTGGCGCAATACTAATTAACTTTCGAGGATCTAATTGCTGGCTCGCCATAATTGAAACAAACGAACCGAAAGAGAAGCCGCCTAATATAAGTCGTTTATTCGGATATTGCTCTCTCATCCAGCTCACTACGTTAGCTAAATCAAGCTGTTCCCCTATTCCATCATCATATTCACCTTCACTTGCCCCAACCCCACGAAAGTTAAATCGAATACTGGGGATACCCTTTCCAGCAAAAGCTCGAGACATGGTATAAACCACTTTATTGGTTAAAGTACCGCCATGTAAGGAATGTGGATGACAACATACGGCAATATAGTCATTTGACTCGATGTTATGATGATTTTTACTGGGTTTATCTAAAAGAGCTTCTAAATTACCATTATCGGTTTCAATTATGAGTTTTTCTACCTCAATACGCATGATTTTAACCTGATCCAAAGAATATGAATTATAAGTCTAATTAATGGTTAATTTTACCCCAAAATCCGCTAGTTTGAACTAAACTATTTTGATAGAATGCGCTCAAATTTTAAGCAGGTCAAAAAAATGACCTGCAATAGACATCTTTGAGACAAATGGAGTCAACAGATGGGTATCCCTGCAATGCAAAATCTTAATTTAACCAGTCAACAGCTTATTGAGCGAGCGCTTGAGAGAAAAGAAGGTGTTTTGGCTGCTACAGGTGCCCTGAGCGTCATTACTGGCGCGAGAACCGGTCGTTCACCTAATGATCGTTTTATCGTTAAGGAATCTTCTACCGAAGCAGAAATTGAATGGGGAAAAGTTAATCGTCCCGTCGATGAAGCTACATTTAATGCGCTTTGGACACGAGTGGGTGACTATTTAAACGCTAAAGATGAAGTTTTTGTTTCTGAACTTCATGTTGGTTCTGATCCAACCCATTATTTACCAGTCAACGTAACAACCGAAACGGCATGGCAAAACTTGTTTGGCCAAAACCTATTTATTAGACCGTCTAGCTATAACCCTTCATCAAAGGAAGAGTGGCAAATAATGAATGCGGCGCACTTTGCTTGTGATCCTAGTCGCGATGGAACCAACAGCGATGCCACAGTGATGATCAACTTTGGTCAACGCAAAGTATTGATAGCTGGCATGAGATACGCCGGCGAAATGAAGAAAGCGATGTTCTCCGTGCAAAACTTTTTATTACCGGCTCACGATGTATTACCTATGCATTGTGCCTCAAATACCGATGGYGACGGTGACGTTACTTTATTTTTTGGTCTTTCTGGAACGGGTAAAACAACACTCTCAGCCGATCCTAGCCGATACTTAATTGGAGATGATGAACACGGTTGGGGTGAAGGAACCGTTTTTAATATTGAAGGTGGATGTTACGCAAAGACTATCGATCTCTCCGAAAAGAACGAACCGGTTATTTGGAAAGCGATAAAGAGTGGCACTATCATCGAAAACGTTGTTTTAGACGAAGATGGAAATGCCGATTACACAGATACAACTCATAGCCAAAATGGCCGAGCTGGTTACCCACGAGAACATATTGATTTAATGGTTGAAGAAAACCGAGCGGGAGAACCAAGTGCCGTTATCTTTTTAACGTGTGACTTAACCGGCGTTTTACCTCCTGTTTCTATCTTATCTAAAGAAGCTGCTGCCTATCACTTTTTAAGTGGTTACACGGCAAAAGTAGGTTCTACTGAAATTGGTTCAACTTCTGCAATTGAATCGACTTTCTCAACGTGTTTTGGTGCTCCTTTCTTCCCGCGTCCGGCTGGAGTTTACGCAGAGCTATTAATGAAGCGAATCGTTGCTAATAAATCAAAAGTTTATTTAGTCAATACTGGATGGACTGGTGGAACTTATTCTAATGGCGGTAAACGTTTTAGTATTCCAACTACTCGAGCGGTGATTACTGCGGTTCAATCTGGTGCATTAGCTGATTGTGAAACAGTGCATTTAGATCAACTAAACTTAGATGTTCCAGTTTCGGTCGAAGGTGTTGACTCTAATTTATTACAGCCTAAAAAGACTTGGGCTAGTGCTGAAGAATATGACGCAGAAGCGAAAGCGGTCGCTAAATTATTTGCTGATAACTTTGAGAGATTTGATGTTTCAGATGCGATTAAAGCAGCTGGGCCGAGAGGTTAAGTTGTAGTTCTAAAATTTAGAAAGTAAAAAGGGAGCAATTGCCCCCTTTTTTTGTCTACAATTTCTGAAACTTTATTGTATTAATTCTAAACAAAGTAGGTTGGGTAGAACGCAGTGAAACCCAACAATCGCGAACTGATACCTAAATTATATCAATGAATATCATTCTGTAATTTAGCCATTTTGTTGGGTTTCGTTCCTCTACCCAACCTACTTTGCGATCCAAGCTCGAATGAAATATTATGAACGTTCAGTCACTTCCAATAAGTGATAACCGAATTGAGTTTTAACTGGTCCGTGAACCACGCCAACTTCCTCTTCAAAACAAACTTTATCGAATTCAGGAACCATCATTCCTGGTCCGAAAGAACCTAAATCACCACCGCTTGATCCTGATGGACAAGATGAATTACTTTTGGCTAAGTCTTCAAAACTAGCGCCCTTTGCAATCTGATCTTTTAAATCGTTACACTTTTCTTCGCTATCTACTAATATATGTCTTGCTGTGGCTGTGGCCATTTTCATTCTCCAATTAAACTAATTAACTTTTAAAATCTGCTCTCTCTAAAATGCGATTATAACCTATATTTCTTTAGCAATAGAACCAACAAACTGAGTATATCGTTCGAAATCAATATTTCCACCAGACAATATAACGCCAACCTTTTTTCCAGTCATCGATTCCTTTTCTTTTAACAGTCCCGCCAAGGGAACCGAACCTGCGCCTTCAGCTAGATTATGGGTTGWTTGATAATATTGGTACATGGCATACTTAATTTGTTCTTCTGAAACAGTCACGATTCGATCCGCACCTTTAAGAATCATATCAAATGCATTCGCCATGGGAGCGCTTGTTGCTACGCCATCTGCTAAGGTATTAGCAGAGTCTGTATTAATGATCTTTTTCGCTTCAAAAGAAAGAGCAAAGGTTGGTGCGCCTTCAGCCACGACGCCAACAATTTTTGTTTTTAGTCCGAGTAAATCTCTCGTTTTAATCAATCCACAAATTCCTGAGCCCATTCCAACAGCGACATATACGGTGTCTAAATCTTTTAATTCGGATAGAAACTCAAAAGCGTAAGTCGCTACACCTAAAACAAGCTCTTTACAAAAAGGTGGAATAGGTAAATATCCCGATGATTTTTGCAATTCCAAACTATGTTGTCTGGCGGCTTCAAAATCTTTTCCATGAATAATTAAATCTGTTCCAAAGGATTTAATCGCCCGATTCTGATCTTCATTATTATTCTCTGGCACCACAATGGTTAATGGTAGCCCTGCTCTTTTACAAGAAAAAGAAAGGCTTTGCCCATGGTTACCACGAGTGGCAGAAATCAGTCCTTTAGGTGGGTTAGCGGAATTCATTAATTGATGCAGCAAATAAACACCACCTCTAACTTTAAAAGCCCCTGTCGGCGTATGGTTTTCATGCTTGACCCAAACATCACATCCAGACAACGCACTTAATTGAGGCCAATTATTTTGTAGCGTAGGTTTCACTATTTTATTAACTATAGAGCATGCTTCTTTAAGTTCTTCTAAATCAAACATTGAAAACCTCTCAATAAATAAGACGAATTCAAGTATAATCAACTACCGAAATTTAATCACTCATTATAAAACACATGAAAAAAGACTTAATCATCGCATGTCCGACCTGTAAAGTAAGCCAACGTTGGTCGGAATGTACTGAACATAAACCCTTTTGTTCAAAAAGATGTCAGTTAATCGATTTGGGTGAATGGGCAAATGAGAGCCATACAATCGCTGGGCCTACGTTATATGAAAGTTTTGATGATGAGAATGGGGATTTGTAGATTAGCGTTTAGTGCAGTTGATTAAATACACCTACATAATTTTAGGCTATTTTCTTTCTATCCAATATCCTGGTTTTCTACTGTTATGCATTACAGCTACAACAAATACAGTACTCCCATTAAAATGATAAATAATTGAAAAAGGAAATTTGCTAAGCAAAAATCTACGAAAACCTTTTTTAAAATTTGGCCAAGTTTCTGGAAGTTCTACAATTGCTTGATACGAACGTTCAAGTTCAGTTAAATAGTCTTCACCTAATCCATTGGCTTGTTTTTGATACCAGATATAGGAAGATTTCACCTCTTTTACAACATCAGGGTGAAACGTTATTCTAGGCACTTTTTCCTGTAACGTCATTTCTTATTTCACTCCATGAAACACCTTTTGTCACTCCGGACTCAAGCTCAGAAAATCTTTCTTCGGCTAAATTAGCCCATGCATTATCAACACTTTCATCATGTTTTATCTCAAGTGAAGAAATAAGACAACGAGCAACTAAAGCTTTCTCAGATGAAGTAAGTTCTTCAATATTTTCGATTACTTGTTTCAATACTGTTGACATGACAGCTCCTCCAAATACCTATTATCTTATTTTAGCATATAAGCGTCTTAAACTCACTTTTTGATATGAGATCAGTTTCAAAAATAGCCTCATTTTAACAGACTACTAAATCTTCGAACACAACAAAATCAGTGAAAATATGCTTAACCACATTAGCTGAATACCATAAGAAATTCGCTGATACGTACCTGGATTACTTTGCTTCTTAACAGCTTTAGCCATTGCAAAAAGAAAGTAGATTGTGGCAATAACTGAAACAATTGATAGTAAACGGAAATATAATGGAATGATTTCAGATGTTGGGCTTATTGCAATTAATACTGGTGCGATGACCAACGATAACAACATACAGAAACCAGCCCAAGAGTGCACCCTAAAATTAAACGTCGGATTTTTTGTAAAAGGATCCGCATCCATTGGAAAATAGCCAGCAACCCAAGTTCCAATGCCATGAATAATGACCAACCAACCTGAGATACCTACCAATATTGAAACGTTTGAAAGCTGAACTAAATACCAACCAAAGAAACAAAATAGAAAACCTAATGGATAATTATTTATAATAGGTGATAGTTTTTCAGTTGGGCTGCCGGAAGCCCCTAACTCGCTACAAAATTGTTTAGAATGATCGTAACCCGCATAAAATCTACTTGCTACAGTTACACCAATGAAGATCCAAATTGTCGCGATTAATCCTGAATAAATTGCAATAAGTTTAAACACCATAAAACTCCTTTTGTTGACTAACACTCGGTATTTACTAAATTGAAATCAACCAATCAATTCCAACTGCTCAATCATCAACTGCAAAGACTGATTCCCCCTGAATTCATTGATATCCAATTTATAAATCGCATGAATTTTTGAATCATCAATCAATTCAATTGATTCATCAAAAAAGAAATTAATCGCATCAAACATCTCACCATCTTTTTCTAATACTAATTTAAGATGTTTTTCTCCAACGACTCTTTGGCTCACCACTTTAAATTCATCATCAAATAATGGTTCAGGAAAACCTTGTCCCCACGGACCAATATTTTTTAGTTGTGTTGCAAAATTCATGGACATATCATCCAAATTTAATCCACCATCGGTRTCAATATTGTCACTAATTCCATCGCTCAACCGTTCGTTAACCTGTTGCAATGTATAGTCATGRAAYAAYCTTGCAAAYTCTTTGAATGAACTTTCTTTAATRGTTAATCCTGCWGCCATTGCATGACCACCRAATTTTTCAATCATGCCCGGATGTCTCGAATCAACAAGTGCTAACACATCTCTAATATGAACGCCTTTTACTGAGCGCGCAGATCCTTTGATGAATTCTGAACCTTCATCTTTGGCAAAAATGATCACCGGTCGATTTATTTTATCTTTCACACGCGAGGCTAAAATACCAATGACACCCTGATGCCATTTAGCATCAAACAGACAAAGCGTTGTAGGTCTTTCATCTTCGTTGTCCATTTCTTTTGCCTGCTCTGAAGAAAAATAAGCCTCAAGATCTTGTTTGGCTTGCTCTAACATATCGCCTTCAATTTCCCTTCGTTGACGATTTAAATTGTCTAGTTGATGGGCGATACTAATGGCTTCGTTTGAACTGGTTGCAAGTAAACAGTTAATACCAATCTGCATATCATCTAATCGACCTGCCGCATTTAATCTTGGTCCCACTGCAAAGCCTAAGTCTGAGGATTGGCATTTAGATGGGATTCGTTTGGCAACTTCTAAAAGCGCAGTAATACCAGGACTACAATGACCTTGCCTTATACGCCTAAGTCCTTGTTCGACTAAAATTCGATTATTTTTATCTAGTACAACTACATCAGCCACCGTACCTAACGCCACTAGATCTAGTTGCTCCGCTAAATTTGGTTCACTGATATTTTGATCTTTAAACCAATTTGATTTTCTCATTTTCGCTCGCAGTGCTAGCATTAAATAGAACGCAACGCCGACTCCGGCTAGATTCTTACTGGCAAAATCATCATCAGGCTGATTAGGATTAACAATCACTTCGGCATTAGGTAATGTTTCCGCGGCTAAATGATGATCGGTAATGATGACTTTTATTCCCAATTCATTGGCTTTATCAACGCCAGCATGATTTGCAATACCATTATCAACGGTGACAATAATGTCAGGGTTTCTCTCCGCGGCTTTTTCGACGAGCTTCACGGAAAGACCGTATCCAAACTTAAATCTATCAGGTACTAAAAAGCCAATATGCTTTGCGCCAAGTTGCGAAAGAGACTTCATCATTAATGCACTACTAGTCGCTCCATCAGCATCAAAATCACCAATCACTAATATAGATTGGTCTAACTTGATTGATTCAAACAAAATCTCAGCAGCTCTTTCTACGTTGAGTAAATTTGATGGCGGAATTAAACCGCTGAGCGAGTATTCCAAATCTAAACAAGAAGTGATCCCTCTTGAAGCCAAAATATTTCTTATTTTTTCCGGATAATGAGAGAGTTCTTTTTCAACTTCAGATGTCATTACAGTCTGACGATGATTGATCGATTTTTTAATCATTTATTTTAACCTACCCTCTATAAATCCCATTTGTACCTAGAAACATCAATTGAATAGTCTTTGAAAGAAAGAACGCTTTGGTTTGATCTCAATTGTTTTATCTTGCAAAATAAGTTTTAATACTTTAAGTCTATTTTTATTATTAAATGTTAGCGACGAGATTTCATCCATAATATTGCCTAACCAACCTCCATCGTTAGAAAAATGGATGACAATATTAGTTTTATTTCTCAATTCAACAAGCTCATTTATACTGATTAATTTTTCGCATTCAACATTTACTTTATCGGCGAAGGTTTTGATCAAATCATTGTTAGAAAATATTGTAATGCCAGAACTTTGTTTAATTTTAATATCGGAATTTAATTGATTATTGGTGTCACCCCAAAAATGAACATTAACTAAAGATTCCTCGCCCACGTTAGTTAAACCTTGATAATCAATCATTTGTTTGACTAACATTTGTATTTCTGTTGCTAATCTATTCCAAAACCGACTTTCTTTACCTTGATAGGAAAAAGCAAACTGATCTCGGCCTATTTCATTCTCAAAAGACGCCTGATTAAGTTCAATTGATTTTTTATTAACATAAAGCCATTGCTTATTATTCAATAAATAAAAGAATTCACCTTCGTCCATTAATTTTTCATTAATTTGGGCAATAATGGCAATCACATCTTCAGTAGAAAATTTAATGCTATCTTGCCCCCAAAGGTAAGCGCCTCGATGTGTCACCTGCATCATCACGGGATCGCAACAAACTAATGTATGCTTCTTATTTAGATCGAAAAAACAACGTTCCAATTCAAATTGCATAGCTCTTAATTGATTCCAAGGAAGATCCACGGCATCATAACCAAGGGATACACAGAGTAATTCATTTAACGATTTTTTATTTTCAGCAAAAGCGTATTCAAGATCTTTATTGTTGACAAGTTTATTTTCTAGATCAAACTTAGAATTTAGAGATTTTGAAGAATCTTCAGGTATATAGATCTCGATAGATTGCGAATTGCTTTTCATTGAAGTTTCTTTATTAAGTGACTGATGATTTATTTAAGCTAAGTTATTTAGATCGAATCAATTAGCTTAAATAAAATGCTTTCGAGTTTCGAAAACCGAGTTAGAAAAGCTAAGTCCATTTGATGACATAAGTCGCTTAATTAGAAAATCATAAAGCCAGGAGTTATGTTGTCTAACTTCTGATACAAAAGAAACATATTTTTCATCTARCAAACCATTTTTTRCTAAATTTWTAGACGATATTAATGGCATCACGCCGGGTAAGGGATAGTCAGTMGCAAAYAATAAMCGWTCATGCCARTCTTGACGCTCTACAATTTGTTTCACTTCATGSTTTTYGCGATTGATTAAATTGATCGCGRAAATATCAGCGAGACAATTTKTTMGRTAATTAGTATCATCCATTAAACGTGCAAACAAATCGAAATTRCTGATTAATTGTTTRGARTTACTYTCCAARTCCTCRCYTTSGCCTAAAGAAGCACAATGMGCGATGATCACCTTCACWCCCTTWTCCARTGGCTTTCGTAACAATAGTGGATTGGACAAGCCYTGYAACTCKTCACTATGCACTGCTTTTTCTTCACCYGCATGGSTTAATAGCGGTAGRTTTARYTCYWTTAGCTTTTCATAGAAYGCATCACATTTTYTTGAAGATGGATCAATATTCATCGCKGGCGGTAACCATTTGACCGCTTTTGCACCRTTTAATTKACACCATTCTAASGCTTCAATGGCGTCTTYTCTGTAWGGATGAAYSGATGCTATCCATTCAAATCGTTCACTRGATTTYGCKACRCGAGCRGTATATTCRTTWGGYACATAAAAAGTRGARGCRCTTTGATTRAYTTGACCWTTATYATCATGCTGATAATCAAAAGCCAAYAACATAAATTTAATRCCTTCRGGWARTTGATTGGCTATYAARTTKARATTYTCGACRTARRTTTTATCAGCAAACTCYGGATTYTCGACACARGCGGCATCAAGATAAAAACTATATTGAATACGCTGAGTWGGCGACATCCARGARGTCATATTAGGRCTTAGCCATATMCCTGATTCTTTGTTATCAAASCCCGGTCTAAAACCGTTACCAATCAAATGAAAGTGYGAATCCCATARTTGRGAYAAATCGATCCCTTCAAATGCYTGYTGCATKAAKTCATGRTTWGCWARGTGRGAAGGTAAAYTAGATATTTTGCATGCATTGAATAGTGTACTTTCCAAAAAGTGCTGACAACCAAGCGCTGCACTGAGTCCTATTCCCGCGCCACCAACTAATCCGTATTTTAGCAGTTGTCTTCTTTGCAWAATTAACYSTTTTTTATTAGAATGTTAGCTATTGATTGTACCTTATAGGTTAAACCCCWTGCTACTACAAAAAGAAGTCTCTGATGGCRCSGTTCATATTAAAGCTTAYWCCRAWGGRAAAATWAMATTAAAYATAGGTGARYATWCARATYTYGTNATTCTWAAMSMMYAWWNAATTRSWTRAAATWGATKCWRWYWKKTCRTTTGARRMKMTWTCRAMYRRTYTACTCGATNAAATTKMTMKMWAWYWSMCYGRARWYATWRWKNATAGGTACSGGMGMKWMYCATAAAATAATGGATTCTGCGTTAATCAAATATCTTAACGACAAAGGAATAGCAATTGAGGCAATGGCTAGTAGGCAAGCCTGTCATACCTATGAAGTTTTAGCGCATGATAGGCGCAAAGTGAATGCCCTGATATTCGTGTAAGTCGTACTATTTGTGTAAATCGCACTAATTGCATGAAGCCATTACTTGAATTCAGGTTATTAGAACTAATAAACCAACCGAACCTTCTCACATCCAGCGATATTTTTTAAGCCAAACAGCAATTCATCGGTAGGCGATACACTCCATTCTCCCGCAGCAGATAACTCTGCAGAATTTTCGCCTATATGGCACTTAAATCTAACCGGGCACTTTCCTGATTTATAAGGTTGTAAGGTTTCGATTAAATCCTGCGCTAATAAACTTCCATGATTAATATTAAGAGACAGTTCTAAATATTTCACTCGGCTCTCCCTTACATCCAGAAGTTTGTGGATCTCTTTTCCACTCATTTTTAAGCCACCAGAAAAATCATCTGTGGAAATATCACCTTTAGCAATAATCACCTGATCTTTTAATAATAAATCTTTGCTAATTTCATAGAGCTCGCTGTAAACCATCACATCGACTCGACCGCTTTGATCATCTAAACTCACAATTGCCCAACTTAATCCTTTTTTTGTTTTCATCACGCGGACATTGATAATCAATCCCGCGACTAGAACATAATCACCTCGGCGAGTTGGCTGTAAATTATTTAATCGTAAATCACAAAACTTTCTTATCTCTGGTAAATATTGGTCAATCGGATGACCCGTTAAATACAGCCCTAATGTTTCCCTTTCGCCATCTAGTACTTTACTTTTTGGCCATGGTCTTACTACGGCATATTCAATACTTTGCTCTGCATCGTCTTCCGAGGGCGTTCCAAACAAATCATTTTGGCCTAAGGCTTCATTACGTTTAAATTGCTCTGCACTTTTAATCGCCTTGTCTAAAGTTGCCATTAAAGTTGCTCTACTGGAATCTGGCTCAGCGCTGACGAGCTTATCTAACGCACCCGCTCGAATCATCGCATCTAAGCTTCTTCTATTGACCTTTTTTAAATCGACCCGATTACAAAAATCGAAGAGATCTTTATAGTCTCCACTAAGTTTCCTTCCTTCTACYACMGATTCAATTGCYGACTCTCCAACGCCTTTAATTGCRCCWATGCCATAAATGATRGTTTTRGGTCCATCAATAGTRAATTTGTAATCACCRCGATTAACATCTGGTGGTAAAATTTCTAATCCCATCTCTTTGGAATCATCTACGTAGGTAACAACCTTCTCGGTATTATCCATATCCGCAGACATAACGGCTGCCATAAATGCAGCTGGGTAAAAAGTTTTTAACCACGCAGTTTGATAGGAAACTAAAGCATAAGCTGCCGAGTGAGATTTGTTAAATCCATAGCCTGCAAATTTTTCCATTAGATCAAAAATTTGTCCTGCAAGATCCTCATCTACATCACGTTTTTGAGCTCCCTCCATAAAAATTACACGCTGCTCTTGCATTACACTTTCTTTTTTCTTTCCCATTGCTCGACGTAATAAATCAGCACCACCCAAAGAAAAATTAGCGAGCACCTGAGCAATTTGCATAACTTGCTCTTGATACAAAATAATCCCATAAGTCGGTTCAAGAACAGGTTTTAGATCTTCATGTTGATAATCAGCATGGGGGTAAGCTACCTCTTGACGACCATGCTTGCGCGCTACAAAATCATCTACCATTCCCGACTCTAATGGCCCAGGTCTATATAAAGCTACCAAGGCTATAATATCTTCAAATCGACTAGGTAATAATTTTTTTATCAGTTCTTTCATACCGCGAGATTCTAGTTGAAAAACGGCAGTTGTTCTTCCTTCTTTCAGCAATTGATAAACTTCTGGAACTTCTAATTCGATTGATTCAATAATGATGGGATTATCTTTTTGCTCCTCTTGAGCATTAATGGTATCTAATGCCCAATCAATAATAGTGAGCGTTCTTAATCCAAGAAAATCAAACTTAACCAGTCCGGCTGTTTCAACGTCATCTTTATCAAATTGAGTGACTAACCCTCCACCACTTTCATCACAATAAAGTGCTGAAAATTCGGTTAAGTCGTTAGGTGAAATAACCACACCGCCAGCGTGTTTCCCTGCATTTCGGGTGATCCCTTCCAGTCTTATTGCCATATCCCACAGGGCTTGAAACTCTTCTTCCAATTCATAACGAGAGCGAATTTCTGGTTCCTCTTCCCAAGCCTTTGTGAGGTTTATTCCTACTTTGAACGGAATTAGTTTCGAAATTTTATCCACAAAACCATAGGGTTGACTAAGCACTCGCCCCACATCTTTAATTACCGCTTTAGCCGCTAAGCGTCCAAATGTGATAATTTGAGAAACACTATTACGACCATATTTATCGGCAACATAATCGATCACTCGATCTCGACCATCCATACAAAAATCGATATCGAAATCAGGCATTGAAACCCGCTCTGGATTCAAAAATCTTTCGAATAGAAGTTCATACTCTAATGGATCTAAATCAGTAATATCCAGCGAGTAGGCAACTAACGAACCTGCTCCAGATCCTCGCCCGGGACCTACAGGCACGCCATTATTTTTACTCCATTGAATAAAGTCAGCAACGATTAAAAAATAACCGGGGAATCCCATTTGATTAATAACATCTAATTCTAGTTTTAATCGTTCGTCGTAAGGTTTTCGTAACTCAATAAATTCTGTAGCAGATCTATCGAGCAACACATCTAATCGTTTTTCTAATCCTTCTTCACTTAACTGACAAAAATATTCTTCTATCGTTAGACCATCGGGAATTGGGTAATTGGGTAAAAAATATTGGCCTAAATTTAGGCTTAGATTACAACGTTTTGCAATCTCTAAAGTATTTTCAATTGCTTCTGGTATATCGCTAAATAACTCAACCATTTCCGCTGGAGACTTTAAATATTGCTGATTTGAATAAGTTTTCGGTCTACGAGGATCATCTAAAACACGACTTTGATTAATACAAACTCTTATTTCATGCGCATCAAAATCTTTTTCCGCTAAAAAACAGACGTCATTAGTCGCGACAACCGGAGCTCCTGCCCCTTGAGCAAAAGTAGCCACCAAGTGAATATAGTCGCCTTCACCAGAACGCTCGGTTCTTTGCAATTCTATATAATATCGATCGGGAAAATAATGTTGCCAAAAGCCAACGCAATCAGCGGCCTCTTGATGGTTTCCTGCGAGCAACGCCTTTCCAACATCACCCTCTTTACCACCTGATAATAAAATTAGTCCGTTATTGCGATCTTTAAACCAACTTTTATTAACAACCGGAATACCTCTTTGCTGMTTTTCTTGATAGGCTCTAGACACTAATATTTTCGCATTTAAGTAGCCTTCATCATTCATACAAAGAATTGTAACGCGAAAATTATCAGCATCCTTTGCTTCATCATTTATCACCAGGTCGACGCCGACGATGGGCTTTATTCCTTTGCCTCGACATGCTTTGTAAAACTTTATAAGCCCAAAAAAATTAACATAGTCTGTAATTGCAATCGCAGGCATACCAAGTTCTATTACTTGTTCTACAGTGGGCGAAATTCTACAAATACCATCGACAATAGAATACTCAGAGTGCATTCTCAGATGAACAAATGATGGTTGGTCTTTGCTTGTAACAGTTTCAGTTTCCATACTATTCTAAATACCCGCTCCTTCAATAATCCGCCTTACTGGCGCAAAAGTTTTTCGGTGTATTGGCGTTATACCTAAATCAATTATTGCTTGCATATGTTGTTTCGTTGGATATCCTTTGTGCTTGGCTAATCCATAACCGGGATAGATTTTATCTAGCTCTTTCATTTCTTTATCTCTAGCCACTTTCGCTATAATAGAAGCCGCTCCGATTGCGGGTTCTTTCAAATCGCCTTTAATAATCGCTTCACTAGTACATTTTAGATCGGGACACCGGTTGCCATCAATCAAACAATGTTTTGCTTCGATATCTAATCCTTCAACTGCTCTCTTCATAGCTAGCATACTAGCTTGTAGAATATTTATTTCATCAATTTCTTCAACTTCAGCTCGTCCCAAAGACCAACTGAGCGCATTCTCTTTGATTAAAATAGAGAGTTCTTCTCGTCTTTTTTCAGTGAGCTTTTTAGAGYCAGTTAAACCTTCTATGGGTTTTTTAGGATCGAGGATCACGGCTGCGGCAACCACAGCGCCAATTAACGGACCTCTACCCACTTCATCTACACCAGCTGTATATAATTCATTCATATGCTTTTTTCATTATTTAGCTAACAATTGACTAATCGCTTCAGCAGCTATTTCATTTCCATTTTTTCTTAATGACTTATGAATTTTCGTAAACTCACTAATCAGTTTATTTGAATCTTCGTTATTTTTAAACAGTTCATTAATTGCATTTGATAAATTATCCACTGTACACTCATCTTGCATGAACTCTTTAACCAACTCTTTAGATCTTTCATTCAGTAATCCATCAGAATTTGAATCTTCATTTCTTTCATTCAATAAGTTCGGTAACGAAAAGTTTTTAATTTTGAGCAATCGGCTATAAATAAAATAGCTAAATGTTGAAACTTTGTAAGCGACTACCATCGGTTTTTTTAGTAACATCGCTTCTAGCGTCGCAGTACCCGATGCCAACAAAACAATATCCGATGCGAGCATAACATCTCGAGATTGACCATCAACCAATTTAATCTCAAAATCAACTGGATGCTCTTTTAGATATTTTTCAATTTGTATTCGGCGTCGTTTATTTGCGCAAGGAATGATAAAATTCAATCCTGAATTAGTTTGCTTCAATCTAATTGCAGTATTAATAAATGGCTCAATTAAAAATTTAGTTTCACTTCCTCGACTGCCAGGTAAGATTGCTAGATATTGAGCGTCATCAGAAATTTTTAATTTTTTTCGCGCTTGATGCATATCTGGCTCTAGCGGAATTTCATCGGCTAATGGATGCCCAACACATACCGCTGAGAGATTATGTTTTTTATAAATGGGTAATTCAAAAGGAAAAAGGCAAAGCATTAAACGAACACTTTTAACAATTTTAAAAATCCTATTTTCACGCCAYGCCCAAACKGATGGACTAACATAATGAACACAGGTGATATTACTATTRGTTAATTGGTATTCTAAATCTGTATTAAAAACRGGTGCATCKATACCAATAAAACAATCTGAATTATCTTCAATAATTTTATTTTTTAGACGTTTGCGCATTTTTATCAATTCAAAATAGCGCATTAAAATAGGGACAATTCCCATAACCGATAGTCGTTCAAACGGATAAAAGCATTCCAGACCTTGAGCCTGCATAAGTGGCCCACCGATCCCTTTAAATTGAGCGGTAGGGAAGCGAGACTGAAGAGACTTCATCAAGCCTGCACCCAAAATATCACCTGAAGCTTCACCTGCAACAAGATAGATCAGCATGAGACTATATACCTAGAAACATCAATTGAAACATCAATTAAAACATTAGCAACTGTTGGATAGTGATTACCGAGAGATGCCACGTGCCGATTTTTCTATAAATTCAGTAACTAGTTTTAAGCAAGCTGACTGGTTGTCGAGTTGACTAACGGCTTTAACGGCATCATCAATTTTTAGCCCTTGTCTAAAAATTAATCGGTAGGCTTTCTTTAACAATGTAATTTCTTCTTTACTAAATCCTCTTCGCTTAATTCCTTCAACATTAATCGAACGAGGTGAGCCTTCGGCAAAAAGCACAAAAGGAAGAATATCTTGAGTAATATGGCTTCTGATGCCAAGAAAAGCATGGGCGCCAATACGACAAAACTGATGAACGCCAGAAAACCCGCCAAGAATCGCCCAGTCGTCAATATGAACATGCCCTGCAATATTAGAACTATTTGCAATGATAATATTGTCTCCCAACATACAATCGTGAGCGATGTGCGTGTAAGCCATTAATAAATTATTGGAGCCAATTTTTGTAACTTGGTGATCTTGAGTGGTTCCTCTATGAATCGTGCAAGACTCTCGGATAATATTATTATCGCCAATTTCGGTTCTCGTTGGTTCACCATTATATTTTTTATCTTGGTTTGCTTCGCCAATTGATGAAAACTGATAAAAATGATTATTTTTACCGATGCTTGTATGGCCATTAATGACAACATGAGGCCCAACAACAGTACTTTCATCTATACTGACATTTTTTTCAATAACTGAAAATGGTCCAACGGTCACATTATCTGCCAATTGTGCATTTGGATGAATGACTGCCGATGGATGGATTAAACTTGAAGTCATTTGTTTGCCTTATCGAGCGCTATAATTATATAATATTCTGCTTTGAACACATCAATTCGGCAGAACAAACAACTTTGCCATCAACTAATGCTACAGCGTCAAATTTCCACATGGTTCGTTTTCTTTTTAAAAGTGTAACCTTTAGTTCCACTTGATCTCCAGGTTCAACGGTTTTTTTGAATCTTGCTTTATCAATCCCTACAAAATAGTAAAGAGAATTATCATCAGGTAACTCACCCAAAGTTTTAAAGGCTAAAATACCAGTCGCTTGCGCTAAAGCTTCAAGAACTAGAACTCCAGGCATAACAGGGCGATTAGGAAAGTGACCCGTGAAACATGGCTCGTTAAATGTGACGTTCTTTATAGCATAAAGATATTCTCCAACTTTATAATCGGTCACTCGATCGACTAAAAGGAATGGATATCGATGCGGTAAATGCTTCATGATTTCATGAATATCGAGAGTCGACATCTGCCTGGTTTCTTCGTTCATTATTCTAATATCTCTTGGGATTAATCTTTCATTAATAGCTAATTAATTTCTTTTTTTTGTAATTGTTTTTCCAAAGAACGAATACGTTTTGCCATATCATCTAGTTGTTTGAATCTAGCAACATTTTTTCGCCATTGTTTATTTTCTTGAGCACCCGTTCCAGATGAAAAGACACCTGCGGTACTATTTGATTTGTTAATTACAGTAGCCACCGTTACATGCGTATTATCCGCTATATTTAAATGGCCAAGAATTGAAGAACGACCACTAAACGTACAGTTTTTACCTATTATCGTACTTCCAGCAACTCCAGTCATAGCTGCCATTGCAACATTTTCACCAACTTCAACATTATGCGCTATGTGGCATAAATTGTCGATTTTTACGCCGTCTCGAATAATTGTATCTTTTAATGCGCCTCGATCAATACATGCGTTAGCACCGACTTCCACGTTATTGCCAATATTAACGCCTCCCGTTTGAGGAATCTTGATCCACTCTCCTTGTTTATTTGCATATCCAAAACCATCGCTGCCTATTACGCAGTTTGAGTGAAGAATACAATTTATCCCTATGCGTGTATTAGGGTAAATACTGACCAAAGAATAAATAATGCTATTCGCACCGATTATTATATCTTGACCAATGGCAACATTTACACCTATAGAAACATTATCGCCAATAATCGTGTTATCCCCTATTGAGGCACCTGACGCAACTGATACGGATTTTCCTAGTTGAGCAGAAGTAGAAATATAAGCTCTGTCACTTATTCCATTAGCCGGTTTAGACGTTGTATCAAACAACTGTCCTACGAAAGCAAATGCCAAATAAGGATCTTCACAAATAATATAATTATTTCGGATATGTAACTTACTTAGACATTGATCAAAATATGTTTTAGAAACTAAAACACAACCCGCTTGGGTTGTGTTTAATTCAGATTCAAACTTGTGATTACTCAGAAAAGAAATTTCTGAGTTTTCTGCTTTATCTAAAGAAGAAACCTTAGATATTAAATGCTCTTTATTGCCAACAAGTTCACCACTTATGTGCTCGGCGATTTTTGCTAAAGTCAGCATTGAGTCTTTTTCCATTAATTAAACGATATTGCATTCATTTTTGTAGTTCGATCGGAATTTCGACTACCCTGCAGGATTACTTAAAATAGTAATCACTTTATTGGTAATATCTAAGGTTTCTTTTTGAAAAGCGATAGTTTCACTTCTAAGAATTAAGTCAAATCCTTCAGCTTTAGCAATTTTCTGTATAGTTTGATTGATTTTTTCTTGTAACTTTTGGCCTTCCATTTGCTGTGCTCGTTGAAAATCTTCCTGAAGATTTTTTTGCATAGTTTGAGCTTTAGTTGACATTTCTTGTAACTCACGTTGAACCGCAATTTTCTGTTCTTGAGTCATAGTTACAGCATCACGTTGCGCATCAGTTTGCTTTTTGGTGATTTTTTCACTCAAAGCTTTTAATTCATTACTTTTATCTTCAAACTGCTTTTTGATTTTATCCACAATAATTGTTCTTTGAGGAGCACCTGCAAAGACTCTTTGTAGATCAACTGTGCCTATTTTTAGCTCCGCAGCACAAACGCTTGCGATAGATAAACTCATAGAAATTAAAACAAATATGATTTTCTTGAACATTTTATTACCCTTACTTATATAATTATACACTCTGCACGAGATGCTACAGATTAAAAATTTTGAAACACTGATTCTACCTTAAATGGCATCTATTTCCTATCAATGTATTGAAAACTAGAAAGTTTGACCCACATTAAATGCAAAGCCTTCTCTTTCATCTCCTGGTTGGCTACGTAGTGTTTTAGATATACTAATAATTAATGGACCCATAGGGGATAACCACTGAAGTGAAAAGCCCGTACTCATTCGATAGGTATCATATTTTGAGAAATCGGGGATTCCATCATATTTGGGTGAATTAATAAGATCTAAGCCTGAATATTTTCCAGGGTCGAAGTGGGTATTCCAAAGATTTCCTGCATCAATAAAAAAACTAGTTCTAACTGAATTACTAGTTTCAGCAAAAGGTACTGGAAATATTAGTTCTAGACTAACCAATGCTTTCGCGTTTCCACCAACGCTTCTTCGACCGATCGTTATTGAATCAAAATCAGACGGCAAAGATATAGAAATGGGGTTACCAAAAGCATCCACAGATGAACTACCATTGATAGTTTGACGTAGTCGAAAAATTTCTTTTGGTCCAACAGTATTTCGTTCAAAGCCTCTAACCGACGATGGGCCACTTGAGTAAAAATTTTCAAAATAGGGTAACTGAGTATTTTTTCCATWACCATCACCGAAAGATAGTTTAACTCGACTTAATAMTGACCATCCTGGTGAAAAAGGAATATAGTTGTCAAAGTTATAGTCTATTTTGTAAAACTCAATATCACTTCCCGGAATAGCACCGCTAAAAGATAATGATTGTTTAGTTCCTCTGTCAGGAAATATACCTCGATTTAAACTATTACGAAGAATTCCAAAAGAAAATTTTGCTAAATCATAAGAAATAGTCGTATCAAGATTAATATCCTGACCATTTTGAGCAAAGAAATCGACTATTTGATCAGATATCCGACCATTTGCTTCTAAATCATTGGTTTCTAGCCCAAGGCCGAAATTTAACCTTGTAACTTCGTCAATAAGGTACCCAGTATTAAGATTAATTGCGATAGTATCCAACAAGGTTGCAGCAATATTAATACTACCGTAGTCCGTAGTCCTATAACTTAAACTGCCACCCAATCCAACTTCATCAAGTGTGAAATAAGGGTCAAAATAATTAGCAGTATAACTGGTCGAGAATTTGTTCTTGTTTATAGCAAAACCAATGTTTTTACCTGAGCCTAAAAAATTATTATGGCTTACATTTGCATTAACAGATAATCCGTAAGTCGAACCATAACCTAAACCTCCACTGATGGTACCAGCTGAGCGCTCTTTAACTTTATAATCGATATTGACGCGGTCTTCCTTTCCTTCCGTCTTTGGCGTTTCGACTTCTACTTCTTCAATATAGGTCAACCTTTGTAAACGTATTTTAGTTCTTTCTACTTGCGCAGTTGATAATGCAGCACCTTCCATCAATCTTGACTCTCTTCTTAAAACCTCATCATTAGTTGATTCATTTCCAGTAAAATTAATACGATCAACATAAACTTTCATKCCTGGATCAACATARATATTYAARTCAACTTTAYTAGTACCYTCTTTAACCTCAGGYCTTGTAGTCACTTTTGCAAAKGCRTAYCCAAAAAAWCCMARATTWGWTTTRATYTGTTCTTCAGCAAAAGAAATAGCTGCCGCAGAATAAGTATCACCTTTGGTTAATGGCATTAATTGCTTTAATCGTTTTTCTTCCAGAAGTAAATCACCACTAAATTTAATATCGGCTATTGTAAATTTATCACCCTCATCAACATTGATGGTTATATAAATTCCCTTTCTGTTAGGAGAGATAGAAACCTGCGTTGAAACCGCGCTATATTTTAGGTAACCGCGATCAAGGTAATAAGAACGTAAAGTCTCTAAGTCACCAGATAATTTTTCTCTCGCATATTGATCATCACTGGTAAAAAGCGAAAACCAACCACCCGTTGATAACTCAAACTGTTCAAGCAACTCATCATCTGAAAATAATTGATTGTTAACAATCTTAATCGATTCAATTTTAGCTGGGTCGCCCTCTTTAACTTCAAATTCTACAATCACCCGGTTTCTAGAACGTCTCAGAATTTTTGAAGTGATTTGCACCGAATACTTTCCATGGGAAAAATATTGATCTTGCATTCCTCCAATAATATTTTTAATCGCCGACGGATTATAGATTTCACCTTTTGCAAATCCCGCATTTTTCATAGCGTCTAGGATCTGCTCAGTTTTAATGTCACTATTACCTTCAATAGTGATATCTAATATAGTGGGTCGTTCTACAATATCGATTAATAATTTATTGCCATCTCTAAATAACCTGATGTCATCAAACGATTCCGCAGCAAATAATGTTCTAATAATCAAAGGGATACGTGATACTTCCAACTCTTCGCCTACTTGCAAAGGGAGCATATTAAAGAAGGTTCCTAATTCCATCCTTTGCAAACCATCCACATTAATTTCTTCAACAATAAAACTATTATTCAAAGAAGAATCTTGAGATTCCTTTGCAAAAACCATGGTTGGAATTACGGAAAATGAAAAAAACGATATCATAATCGCTGATAAGGTTAGAATTTTGAAAGTCGGCATTTTGAAAACCAAGGCTTTGAAAAATCGTTTTTTGTAAATCTTATTTCGCATGTATAAACAACTTCTTATTGATTAAATTCTTATATTCGTGAAAAATCATTAAAAATAGCGAATGCCATTAAAGCAAACACCATCATCATCCCAACTTGCAATCCAAACTCTTGAGTTCGTTCTGCAAGCGGTTTTCCTTTCACCAATTCTATGACAAAGTATAATAAATGACCGCCATCTAACATAGGTATGGGCAGTAAATTAATAAATCCTAAATTAACACTTATTCCTGCTACAAATAATAGAAAGCTAATCAAGCCTATATTTGCACTGTCGCCTGCTCCTTTTGCAATAGAAACTGGCCCACTTAAACTCTTTACCGATATTTCACCGGAAAATAATTTACCAAACACCCGAGTCGTCAACTCGATCATCGCATAAGTCTTATTGACAGCCTTGCTAAGCGATTCAACTATACCGTATTCTTGTTTTATAAAAAACGGTTTAAAATCACGGCTAATTCCTAGTTTACCTAGTTTCTTTCCATCTTCAACCTGCGAACCTATGACTACAGGAATGAGTATCAGTTCACCATTTCGTCTAATTTCTATTTTAACCTCTTTGCCCGCCGAAAGGGCAAGAATTTTCGCCATATCTTGCCATAAATCCGCTTTTTTTCCATCAATTGAAATCAGTTGATCACCAACTCTAAATCCCGCTCGATCAGCAGCATCGTTCGATGAAATCATTCCGATCTCGCTAAACTCTAAAAAGTGGTAAATCCCTAAAGAATGCATTACTTCAGGCCTAGCGCTATCGACTTGCCAACCATCGATGTTAAGAATTAATTCTCTTGTCATTCGGCTCGTGGACGATGAATGACCGGTCTGTCTAGCGTCAAATTCTTTAACATCAAACTGACTTTCTTTAAACCGACTGACTTTAAACCTGATATGCCCTTTTTCACCAATTCTAGCAACGAGCTTTAATGTCATATCCTGTAGTGTTGTAACAGATTCACCATCTACAGCAATAATCTGATCTCTATAACTTAAACCCGCTTTTCCTGCGATACTGGTTTCATCAATTTCGCCTACAACCGGAATAATGACATTTTGTCCTGAAATGAAAACTATCCAATAAAGTGCAATTGCCAATAAGAAATTAGCCACTGGACCCGCCAAGACTATGGCAATTCTTGTCCAAACCGATTGTCGATTAAAAGCCATAGATACTTCTTCCGGCTTAACTGGCGCTTCACGTTCGTCTAGCATTTTTACGTATCCACCAAGTGGTACTGCCGCTAATACGTAACGAACACCATCTTTACCAGTTTTTTCAAATAGCGGTTTACCAAAACCCACTGAAAAGGTTAATACCTTTACACCCAATTTACGAGCGACCCAAAAATGCCCATATTCATGGAAGGAAACTAATACTCCAAGAGCAATAACAAATGCGACTAAATTCCACAGAAACTCCATTAATGTTCCCCTAATAAATTTTTAATGACAACTTCTGTTAATTCTCGAGCTTTTTTATCACTCTCTATAACCGCATCTATCGTTTCAATATCAGAAATACCAGATTGMTCTAACACMTTTTCAATAACAATCGCGATATCCGTAAATGCTATTTTATGGTTTAGAAAAGACTCAACMGCYACTTCATTRGCKGCATTTAAAATACAWGGTRCAYTTTTACCTRTTTYTAAYGCTCGYTTTGCTAAARATAAACAAGGRTAWCGTTYGAAATCAGGAGGAGAAAATTCTAAATTRSCMATAYTAAAGAAATCGAGSKGYTTCACRTTYGCWGGTATTCTATTTGGCCACGCTAAGCAATGRGCAATCGGTGTTTTCATGTCGGGATTACYCATTTGTGAAATRACCGAACCATCWMAATAAGAAACCATTGAATGAACAATACTYTGAGGATGGATCACAATCWCAATATCATCAATCGTCACATCAAACATATAACAAGCTTCAATTAACTCCAGMCCCTTATTCATCATTGTGGCSGAGTCTACSGAWATTTTKCGMCCCATATYCCAATTAGGATGAGCACAGGCTTGATCAGSCGTTTTATCYTTTARYTGCTCRATTGGCGTATTTAAAAAMGGTCCACCGGATCCYGTTAACARTATTTTTGCRACACCATTCAAGYTRATTTCTGCTTTAGYACCRGGTGTAGGTAAGGATTGAAAAATAGCATTGTGTTCRCTATCAACSGSTAATAAAGTCGCTCCATACTCTTTAACCGCCTGCATAAAAAGCTTGCCACTCATCACTAAAGCTTCTTTGTTTGCTAGTAATACTTTTAGCCCTAATTTTACCGCTGTCAAAGTTGGCTCTAAACCTTTCGCTCCCACAATGGACGCAATCACTATTTCGGTATTAGCGAGTGAAGGCGCATCGATTATTGCTTGCCTGCCAGAAAGCACTTGTATAGAAATACCTTTTGCAGAGAGTTGAGATTGAAGTTTTTTTGCAGAATCTTTGCACGCCATAACTGCATAATCAGGAAGGAAATTGACACACTGTTCAAATAATTTATCAACATTAGTATTGGCAGTTAATACTGAAACTCTATATAACTCATTATTCTTTTTAATTACATCAAGCGCACTGGTTCCGATAGATCCACTGGCACCCAAAATACAAACATTTTGGCGCTTCTTCTTTTGAAGGAGCTGGTTTTGAAGGAGCTGGTTTTGAACGACCTTATTTTGGTCTAACCTATATTGAGATGAGTTAGACATTAAACCACTCAAAATAACTAAAACTTAAAAAATAAATAGGYGCTACTGCAATRGTGCTATCYAATCGATCTAACAAACCACCGTGACCGGGCAAAATAYTYCCRGAGTCTTTAATGTTGGCWGTTCTTTTTAAAGCACTCTCAAATAAATCACCATAAACMGAAATMACACCTAACAACGCAATRACGATAAGATAAGTCACRKTGTTATCGACTYTTAAAGAYAAAGCYTCAATTCCAAACCAACCYACTATAAAACTAAACACTAACCCGCCAATAACACCTTCCCAAGTTTTGTTTGGACTGACGGTAGTTAGCTTGGTTTTACCAAACTGCTTACCAATAAAATAGGCACCAACATCTGCAGCCCAAATAATCAAAAACATAAATAAAATTAACGCTCCACCGTACGCAAAATTTCCGTCGCCCATTAAAGGATAGTTTGTTTGTCGCATACAAATAAATGAAACAAAAAAAGCGGTTAGTAAAGAGATACCAATAAACTCGCGTAAGGCAAATATTCTCCACCATTGGTTATTTCGGCTATAGGTTAATACGATGATAAAACAAAGGAACAATAAAACGGCAGATATTAACAAAACCATCAAAGGTAAATCGTTCATTGATATTTGTATCACATGAGGCCAGCTAGGTGAAGGCCAAAACATCAGTGACTCACTAAAATACCATACGCACAAACAACAAATGCTGACTAATACGGCATATAGAGAATGATAAATGGCGCTTTTGTGTGCACATAATTTAGACCACTCTTGTGCCATAAAATAAACTAAGACGAGAATAATGCCCGTAAAATATTCTAATCGAACATAAAACAAAATTACGGCTAAAATGGGTAAAAGAAATAATGCGGTGATAATTCTCTGCTTTAACATGTCTATATTGCCTCATCATTCGAATTATCAGAATTATCTGAATCAAAAACCGGAGTTTCAAGTTGCTCTCCAGTCATCCCATATCGTCTTTGTCTTGCCTTATAATCAGTTATCGCACAATCCAATTCAGTTGAATCAAAATCCGGCCATAATTTATCACTAAAATACAATTCTGCATAAGCTGCTTGCCATATCAGAAAATTACTAATTCTTTTTTCATCACCTGTTCTGATCATCAAATCCAATTCTGGTAAATGATTAGTGCTTAAATGTTTTTCAATTAATTCTTCTGTAATTGCTTCTTTTATATCTGTGTTCGAACTACTTTCTGAAATGGCTGARTTTACTGCCTGAACAATATCCCAACGWCCRCCGTAGTTAGCRGCAATATTAAGCTYTAAACCAAAATTAGATTCGGTTTGTTTTTCCGCATCTTTAATGCTCTTTTGTAGTTTTTCATTAAAGCCCGAAATATGACCAATAAACTTCAATTTAACATTGTTTTTATTTAGCATTTTCACTTCTCGCTTTAATGCTAAAACAAACAACTCCATCAAAAAACTGACTTCGTCTTCAGGTCGTCCCCAATTTTCACTGCTAAAAGCAAAAAGTGTTAGAGACTTTACGCCTCGAGCTGCACACGCTTCTACAATCTCGCGTGTTTTTTCAACGCCCGCTTTGTGCCCAAAGGTTCTCTTTTTATTTCGTTTTTGAGCCCACCGCCCGTTGCCATCCATAATGATAGCAATATGTTTGGGGGTGTTATGATAGGCGTTTGTATGTTCGTTCATAAAAAATCATCTTATTTAGACCGGTTAAAATAATTACGCCGCGTTACGTTTCATAACACGGCGCAAAACAAACACATAATTAAAACTTAAATTTCCATTAATTCTTTTTCTTTTACCGCAGACATTTCATCAATTTTTTTAACGTGTAAGTCTGTTATTTTTTGCACATCATCCTCACCTTTATGCAGTTCATCTTCGCTGATCTCTTTCTCRCTTTCAAATTCYTTTAACGTTGAATTCGAATCTCTTCTAATATTTCTAATCGCTACTTTTGCAGCTTCCGCTTCACTTCTAACTATTTTCGTCATATCTCTTCGACGTTCTTCTGTCAACGCGGGCAGTGGTAGTCGAATCACGTTTCCAGCGGTATTTGGCGTAATACCCAAATCAGACTCCATCAATGCTTTTTCTACGGGTTGCACCATTGATGCTTCGAATGGTTGAACAACCAAAGTTCGAGAGTCTTGGACAGAAATCGTTGCAGCTTGAGTTAAAGGTGTTTCAACACCATAATAAGACACAGTTAAATGAGAAAGCAAACTAGGGTGAGCACGACCAGTTCGAATTTTTTGTAAACTAATACGAAAAGATTCAATACTTTTATCCATTCGGGATTGTGCATCGTCTTTAATTTCATTAATCATTGTTTCATGCTCATTTTAAATTTTATATTTCGCAATTTTTCTTTGAATCTTTTAACAATGGAACTTAACTAATAATTCTAGTTATGAATTCTTGTTGTAAACTCTAGTTATGAATTAGGGTACCTTCAGTCTCATGAACAACCGCATCGATCATTGCGCCGGGTTTATTTAGGTTAAAAATTCGAATAGATTTATTGTGGTCGCGAGCTAAACAGAATGCGGTTAAATCCATCACCGCTAACTCTTTTCTTATGACTTCATCGTATGTCAAGGTATCGTATTTAGTTGCGTCAGGATCTTTATTTGGATCGGCAGAGAAAACGCCATCGACTTTAGTTGCCTTTAAAATAACATCGGCGTCGATTTCAATCCCTCTTAAACAAGCGGCTGTATCAGTCGTGAAAAATGGATTGCCCGTTCCAGCTGTAAATATAACAACTTGCGCTTCTTGCATAAAACGAATGGCAAACCGGCGATCATAATCTTCGCAAACACCCGTTAACGAAATAGCTGACATAACGCGAGTTCCTACTTTAATTCTTTCTAAAGCATCTTGCATTGCAAGCGAGTTCATTACCGTTGCAAGCATTCCCATATGGTCGCCTGCAACTCGATTCATACCAGCACTAGCTAGTTTTTCACCGCGAAAAAGGTTACCGCCACCAATAACCAATCCAACTTGTATATCATGCTCCAAAATCGTTTTAATTTCTTTAGCGATCCGATCTAGCATAGCCGGATCGATACCGAAAGATTCCTCACCCATAAGGGCTTCGCCACTTAATTTAAGAAGTATACGCTTACTCTTTTTAGTCGGTGACGAACTTGGCATGGTTTGGCTATCCTCGTTTTTATAATGGGGTTACTAATGTAGGGTGTGCACGTTCTTTTGTGCCCACCATCTAAGGTGTAATTCGCAAGTTATTGGTGGGCAAAACCTGATATTGTTCCAGACAATACTCAGGATACACTCCATCCGTGGAGATAAAAACCTGCCCACCCTACCAATATTGCATTCCCTATCTTTTGTAGCTACGAAGTAAACAACTAGTCTGTTTACTTCTATAAATTAGCCTTTTACTTGAGCCATAACTTCTGCGGCAAAATCATCYTCTACTTTTTCGATCCCTTCGCCAACTTCTAAACGAATAAGAACGCTAACTTCAGCTGAATTTGATTTTAATAAATCTCCGACGGTTGTTGAAGGATCTTTAACAAATGATTGACCGACTAAACAAACTTCAGCAGCAAACTTACGCATACGTCCAACGACCATTTTTTCAGCWATCTCTGSTGRYTTACCACTGGCAATAGCTTGCGCAGTAAATATTTCTTTTTCACGATTATACACATCTTCAGAGATTTCTTCAGGTGTTATAAATTGTGGGTTAGTTGCAGCCGCATGCATTGCGATATCTTTCGCAAGTGTTGCATCGCCACCTTTAAGCGCAACAACTACACCAATTCTTTCGCCGTGAATGTAAGTTCCAATTGAACCTTCACTCATATTAATTACTTGGACTCTTCGAACCGTGATGTTTTCGCCAATTTTAGCAATCAAATTAGTTCTTGCTAGTTCAACCGTTTCGCCGGTCGCAACAGTAGCAGCATTCAAGGCATCAATGGTTTCAGTTTTATTGGCTAATGCAGCATCTACAACCGCAGCTGTAAATCCTTTAAAGTTATCATCACGTGCAACAAAATCAGTTTCACTATTGATTTCAACGATAACCGCATAACTACCATCATCACTTGTTTTAGCAACAACAACGCCTTCAGCAGCAACACGACCCGCTTTCTTTTCGGCTTTAGCCGCGCCAGATTTTCTCATATTGTCGATAGCTGTTTCGATATCACCATCAGTTTCTACTAACGCTTTTTTACATTCCATCATGCCTGCGCCAGTTCTTTCTCTTAATTCTTTTACTTGGGCCGCTGTTATAGCCATTTTTCTATTCTCCAATACCATTTTTAAAAGTTAAAAATAAGGGGGCACTGCCCCCTTATTCCTAATTCAAAACAAAAGTTACAAATTACTCTGCTGCTTTTTCTTCTTTAGCTGGTGTAGTTTCTTCCGCTTTTGCTGGTGCAGTTTCTTCAACTTTAGCTGGAGCCGCTTCTTCAGCTTTTTCTGCTGCTTTTTCGACTATTTTCTTAACCGATTTTTTTACTTTAACTGGCTTATCAGCTTTAGTTGGTGCATCGACTTTCGCAGACTCTTCAACAAACTCTCCAGATTTAGCAACATCAGCTGCTTCAGTAGCGGTTGCTTGACGCGCTTCGATAATAACATCTGCAGCACTTCCCAAATATAGTTGGATAGCTCTGATTGCATCGTCATTTCCAGGGATCACATGATCGATTCCATCAGGATTAGAGTTACTATCAACAACCGCAATAATTGGAATACCCAATTTTTGCGCTTCTGCTACTGCAATATGCTCATGATCCGCATCAATAACGAACAATACGTCCGGTAATCCGCTCATGTTCTTGATTCCACCAATACTCGCTTCTAATTTGCCCATTTCACGGCTTAATAATAAACCTTCTTTCTTAGTGAGCTTTTCAAAAGAACCATCTTCGCTTTGCTTTTCAAGTTCTTTTAAACGATTAATCGATTGACGAATTGTTTTGTAGTTAGTCAACATACCGCCAAGCCAGCGTTTGTCTACGAAAAACTGTTCACAACGATTAGCTTCTTCTTTGATTATTTTACCGGCAGAACGCTTAGTTCCTACGAAAAGTATTTTACCTTTTCTGGCTGCAACTGAACTGAGGTAATTTAAAGCATCATTAAACATTGGCAAAGATTGCTCAAGRTTAATAATATGAATTTTGTTACGTGCGCCGAAGATRTACGGCTTCATTTTTGGATTCCAGTAACGAGTGCGATGTCCGAAATGCACGCCCGCCTGTAGCATATCACGCATAGTGACTTTTGCCATTGTAAGCTCCTGATTTTGTTAGGGTTATACGTCCACTATYCCCAATTGTCGAACCCATCCAGACWAGTCTTTTTGAGCACCCCGACAGCTGTGTCGAATAGTGTGTGAATTAGTTAAACAACTTCACTGTAAAACAGTCATTAAGTTGTCAATTTATTTRAGYAAATGATACTTCATCCGCTCGGCGCGCTTTATACCATAAAAGCCAAGTTTAGAGCAATAAATATCGCTGTTTTAGCTCAATTTAACGACATTTTCTTTAGATTGMTYTYTTAAGCTCTGTTTGCACAAATAACAMAGYTCTCGATAYTGACGATCRCCTAAATTAGATGMACTRAAAAACCASRCAAACTCAGTATTTRYGCYATCTAACGACTCKWRACGAAATTTRAGTAARCTAAATCCGCTAGTKATCCAACTGGAAGGCAAAATATTCAAGTAAACACTYTCTCGTGAGRCYAATTTRTTTTTATCATTTAAAACATTAATTAGCCATTGRTTACCCGTCCAACATAAATCATCGGGYGCTTGTGTRATTTGTTTTAATTGTATGWTTGAAAAATAATAGGAAATTAGWAYRCTAACTAATGCAAAGSCGWATTGCCAAGAAAMGTTAAATAYAAAAAAACTTAACRCCGAAACRGMTARATGAAGTAGAAYCACTAAYGTTAGTAAYCCCTTACTYTCTTTAATKGGAAATCTCGAYGCGATTTTCATRRTTTRGCTAACTCTCRMWAAYTAKRATAMTCYRTTATYAMKGCTTACYTGACTAATCAATGRACTAAGCAATCGACATCTTATCTCSTATGAKCTGRATGATWTTCTTAAAATCTGGATTTTCACATTGACCAAAACCCATAATCCAAGTGTAAAGATCAGAGTCTGATTCTTTCAAAAGTTCTGTGAAACAGTCTCTTAAGCCACCATTTAAATGTTCAAAATGTTCATTTAGGAATGGGATCAAAATCACATCAAGTTCCAACATACCTCTTCGGCATTGCCATTGGAGTTTTTTAACCGCGTCACTATATTTCTGAACAATCATGTCAATTTATCTTTACTGTTATTGATTACAAACTTTAAGCTATTTCAATCAAATTAGCTAGATAGCGTCACTGTTCAACCTTTAGTTAATCAATTATCTATTACTAAAGAGGCAAATTACTATCGCGATGGTGATATCATGACGACATAACTGAGCGTAATTAATATCACTTCACCAAATACGAAAAATAGTGTTCTAGATAAAATCACTTAGATTTTCTGATAAACGCTATCACATTAGCAATGATCACATCGCAATGCTCTCCTCCAAACTCATAGACTTTCATTCCAATTTCATCTAGGTGGGTTTGGATTTTTTCCCTTATTAGTCGTTTCGAGCGGAAATATCGTGTTTTCACAGTCTCTTCCTTCACTTCTAAAATTTCAGCAGTTTCTTTTACGCTTAGTTGTTCAATTGCTCTTAGCACAAATACAATTCTAAAATCATCTGGCAAGCTATCTATTTCCCGGTTAATTAATCTTTGTAACTGTTCATTTTCTAGGTGTGTGTCCGGTCTCTGCACGCTAGCTTCTGGATAAAGAGACGTCACTTCATTGCTCTTATCAGAATTTATAACGTGTATTTCATCTTTAGACATAGTCACCTCTTTTTTATGCTTGCGAAGGAACATTAATGCTTCATTTCTTGTGATTGTGTATAACCAMGCTAAAAAWRTYGAWGGMCCTYTAAAMTCACYYAATTTAGTAAAYGYTTTGATATGAGACTCTTGCACTACATCCATTGCTGAAGCATCATTGCTAACAATACTTCTTGCGATGCGAAACATTCGTTGATTATATCGACGCATAATACTACCGTAGGCTTCTGGATTTCCTTGATGGATATGTACTACAATTTCTTCATCAGAAATTGAATCTAATGGTACTTTTATGTTCTGTACTAATTGTTTTTGTTGTGCTGTTAACTGAGCGAGCATAATTCACTCCTTAATAGTTGCATTTAAACGCTTCAATATTATTCAATTAATTTCTATTAGCAATAACAATCCGACCAGTCATTGACGGATGCAAACCACAATAATAATCAAAACCCTCTCTAATTGTCAGCTCAAATTTTTCTTTTTCCATCAAGTTTGGCGACAATGTAAGCTGACGGTTTGTAGAATCTATTTTGTTTTCCTTATTACTCTTAGAGATGTTGTGCGGTGCGAAATCTTTATTTACCCAAACAACCTTATCACCAACTTTCACTTTCAAAGTTTTCGGTTTAAATGCAAATCCAGAAATTAATATCCGATGAGTTTTCACGTCTAATCTCTGATTTTGATTTGACGAATCATTTTCAAAAGCACTCGCGCTTATAAGGTAGAATAGACCAGCCACAAAAACAAGCAACCCGAGAATTCTCGGATTACTTGTTTTTGCTTGTATGATTTTGGCAAACACTAGAGATTACTTTGAATCATTTCACAATGCTTTAAATGGGCGATAAAAGCAGGCAATACCGATATTAAAGTATCTTTCAATTCTTTATTGCTAGCGCCAGGAATTAATTGATCCTCAATAACCCCAATCACAGCCTTATGGTAAACCACTTCGTGATCGATATAGGCTTTATCAAACTCAGCACCAGATAACGTTTTTAGTACCGCTTCGTGCTCACTAGACTGCTTTGACAAAACAGCGACTAGCTCATTATTTACTGGAGTAACACCTAATCGCGTAACTAACGCGACCGCAGAATTTAACACGGCGGTATGATCGGTTATCATGGTTTGTGCAAACTTTCGTACCTCAGGATTGGATGAACGAGCTAACGCAATTTTACCTGCKGAAATATCGATATTATTGGCTCCAACCACGATWGCMGCGATATTGGCATCTGTAAGTTGGCTATCCCCACTGTTTCCGGCATTTGCACAACTAGATAAAACAACCATTGTAAATACCGAAAAGGATAGGCTTCTCATTTTTGATGTAAATTGGTTAAATTTACTTCCAAAAGCATTGGAGTTTTTATTGTTATTTTTCTGTATTAGTAAAATTGACATATTGCTTTTTCCCATATTAAATTGAATAATTAGTTTGACGTCAACTATTCCGCATAAACCGAAATAGTTAATCGCTAACTACAAGATGCAAGCAATAGGAAAAAGGTTCCCGTTATCTTGATATTTTTATATCATATTGATTATTAAATATGCTTGTGGCATACAATACGGAACTAAAGGATTTACTTGAACAGACTAAATTGAAACGAACTTGGTACAGTTTCGCCCTGAAGCTTTTGCATGATATAGCGCTTTGTCTGCTTTATTAAGCAAGCTATCAAGCGGGATATTAATGAGATTAGAAGTTGAAACAACGCCAATGCTAACAGTAAAAGAAAATTTATGATTATCATGTTGAAATACAGACTTAGATATTTTTTCTCTTAGTCTTTCGGTAATTTCTTTCGTAAATACTTCGTCTGTTTCAGGTAGTAAAATGGCAAACTCATCACCGCCAACTCGTCCAATAATATCGGAAGTCCTCAGTTCATTCTGACAGGTTTGCACAAATTTTTCTAATGCCAAGTCCCCTCCAGAATGTCCATAATTATCATTTAACTGTTTAAAATTATCCAGGTCTTACATCATTAAACAACAGCCTTTTTCATATCGAACGGCGCGTTCAATTTCCTTGTTGGCTAGAGTATAAAAATTTCTTCGATTATTTATTTGAGTTAAAGAATCGGTCGTTGCCATTCTTAACAACTCACTCTCAACCGTTTCTCTTTGTTTAATTTCATCTTTTAAATCGATGTTTGCCTGAATAGCGTTTGTGATAACTTTTTTCATCTGTAGGCAAATATTTCTTGAGGTTTTATGCAATTTGCATGTTAACCTGTTTTGTTGGTTTTCGAAAAATTTCATTAAGATAATTTCATCCGTTCATTTTACTCCTATTAATCGTCTAATGCGATTCAGTCATACTCATTCTTAGCTGAAATCAATCCTTTATTAATCTCACTTGGTAAAACAATTAACGTCGGTAATTTGAGGATAGTATTGTAATTTAAATTAAAATCAAATTTACAATAATAAATCATCACAATATGCGTTTTAGAGTAACAAAATTC
>NVTT01000007.1 GCA_002401655.1 Gammaproteobacteria bacterium
TTCTCCATCTATAACCGTAGCGGACGGATTCAAAGCAACTTTTTCGCGGCGGTTGAATGAGCGCTTTGACGGTGTGATTGGTGCTCTTGGTAGTTCGTATACTTATCAATCTATGGCATTCTTTAAAGAGAGTTTTTGGCAGATATTATACTCTCATCGTGTATTCGTTATATTCGATGAGATCCATCATTGTTCTGGACAAACAGCAGAGACATCCAATACATGGGGAGAAGAAATTATTCTGAACATTCAAGAGCAGGCTAAATTCACTTTAGCACTGACAGGAACACCTTGGCGTTCAGATAAATCCCCTATTGTTCTCGCCAATTACCGGGGGGAAGAAAAGACCATTCAATGTGATTATTCTTATGGTTTAAGGCAAGCGGTTGAAGAGGGCGTTTGTAGAACGCCGAGTATAGTTTTAATTGATAATGAGGAAATTATTGTTACCGATCAGGTTAACCATACGCAAACTTTTGACAGCATCAAGTCACTATTAGATGAGAAATCTGTGTCATACCAGGACATCATAACCGATAAAAAAGCGATAGAATTTATTCTATCAAGAGGGTGCGCAAAATTAACAGAAGTAAGAGAGCATAATCCGAACGCTGGCGGTCTAGTTGTCGCATCGTCGGTTGCTCATGCAAGTAACATTATTCAGATACTACAAAATAAATTTAGACAATCGGCGGTAATGGTTTCATATCAACAAGATCAATCCAATAAAATAATTAATGCTTACCGTAATAATAACATCCAATGGATAGTCGCAATTGGTATGGTTAGTGAAGGAACCGATATTCCACGATTGCAAGTTTGTTGTCATTTGAGCCGAATTAAAACAGAACTTTATTTTCGACAAGTACTTGGTCGGGTGTTAAGAGTGAATGGCGTAATCGATCAAAACGCGTGGCTTTATACTTTTAGTGAGCCTAAGTTAGTGGAATATGCCTATCGAATTGAAAAGGACTTGCCCGAAACTTTTGTCATTTTTAGAGATTCATTTAGACCAAATGATATAGAGCTAGAAATTGATAAAACTCAAGAACAGTCGGCAATCAAATTGGATAATCAGATCAGTGAATTTGTTTTTGGTTCTCCCCAAAATGATTCTTTGATTAATCCTGAAGTGAATGAGCATGAAAAGAATGATTTATCGTTACATTATTCATTCGATTTGCTTGGCGCTTTTCGAGAAAAAGTGGTAGCCACTTTCAGTTCTCCATTTTAATGTGACAAGGAAAAAGATGAGTGAAATTTCTTATACTATTTTTGGCTATTCTTTCTTCAATTGTACTTTTTCTACAATTCTATTGGAATTGGTTAATTGCAAAAGAGCAAATTAAAAATGGAAAAGAGCTTAACTTGAGGATAAGTATCTATTACTTTATATGGCCAGCTCTATTTTGGGCTCTATATTTAACTGTATTGACAAGTTAACTCCTATAAAACAAGAGTTAAGAAAATAGTTAGTATAATTGTCACTTTTTCCAGAAATCATCCAACTCGTATGTAAAGCGGTAGTTGTTCTGAAATATTAGTTGAGATTTGATTTTTAGCAGAAATAGAAACGATAGCGTAAATAATTAATTTTTTGAAAAGATGCGTTTCGTAATTATTACGAATAATTTAAAATTGAAATTTAGGAAATAGGATTAATATTATGAATAAACAAAGTAAAGGCATAAATAAAACAATCTACTATATAGAAGATGATGACATGTCCCAACTTTTGATGTCAGCATTTTTGAAAGAAAACTATCCTGATTACAATGTGAAAATATTTGACTTAGTTCGAGTTGGAAAATCTTATWTRGAAGCTAACGGCTTTCCAACAATTGTGATAACAGACTATAAAATGCCCGCTGGAGAAGATGATGGTGAGTGCTTAATCCGTTGGATGGAAAAAACAGGTTTCGATAATTATATTGCATGGACCGGAAACCCCGAAGAACTGAAAAAAAACTTGTCTGAAATTGATTTTGATTGTGTAGACAAAAATGATTATAAAAAACTTTTGCTTGTGATGAATGAAATGCTAGCCTTACCCAATATAAAATGAGCTAAATTCTATGCATAAGTGAATAAGCTCCAGCTCTTTTGACTAATTCCAGTCATTTTTTCAAAAAACTCATAAGGTGTTTGATAATTTAAACACTATCGATGTCGGCTGTTCAGTGCGTGAACGGTGTAAGCGACTTGCTGAGCCGTTACATCAACCAACTCAATGGGTTTAGGGAAATATTGTCTCAATAATCCATTAGTGTTTGCGTTTTGACCATGCTCCCAAGAATGATAGCAAACAACTTAAAAAGCAGCATGAGTCGCAGAGGAAATTATCACGATAGTGCGGTTGCTGTGAGTTTTTTTCAGTTATTAAAGCGAGAACGAATTAAACGACGAATTTACGCCAATAGAGATTTAGCAAAGCAAGATATCTTCGATTATCTTGAGATGTTTTACAATCCTGTTCGCAATCATGGGAGCAATGATATGCTATCACCCGTTGAGTATGAAAAAATATATTTTATGAAGTTCGAAGGTGTCTAGCAAGTTCATGGCTATTCAGTATTTAAAAAATGCCGAGCTATTTAGGTTAYWMMYYWRYRKYASTKWSWRARYWKSSTTWWWGAATANSWWTSRCCWCYWRTTTANAYMRMRYWKSKTWAWKSWMGKSTGSCYWKMYYMMGWSMKKKRYAKTKTMWWMTKKGWMWTWWTCMMSWWTAMRRTATYCAGCTTATGGACCTTCAGAGAAATACGCATCACGTTTATAGATTGATGTACCATTTTGTTTGGATACCAAAGTATAGGCATAAAGTATTTCTAGAGCCTCAACATGAAGCAATAGAGTTCATAATTCAAAAGATTGGATATGACTACAAGATTGACATTGTTGAATTAGAAATCCCTGAAGATCATATTCACATAATTGTTCGAAGCGTGCCTAAGCAATCGCCAAGTGGGGATAATAAAAAGTATTTCTGCAAGAGAGTTTTTTAGAATGTTTCCAGATATTAAAAAAAGACACTTTTGGGGTGCTAAATTATGGACTCAAAGTTTTTTTGTTGAAACTATCGGGAATGCAGATGAAAATACGATCAGGAAATACGTACAGAACCAGTTAGTGGTACTTGATAGTAAAGAAGAACCTGCCCGACAGTTGGGATTGTTTTAAAACTCGGCTAGCTTGCTGCCGAGATTTTTATATGTGCCTTAGCTCTGCGAAGCAAATATAGTCAACGCATATAAAAGCGCGTGACCTGAGTGTCCGTTATTGAGTATAGGCGTAACAACAATATCGAAGCAAAAGCGGTAAACATTGAATGTTCTTAGCCGAGTATTTGTATATTGTGGCTACCAACTTGGCAGTCTTATTATGACTGATATCAAGTCTGAATGACTATATATGGCCAAATTCTGAAATATCGAGAAGTTACTTTCATTACAATAGAGTTCGCGTCTGTGTTGTATGCGGCTAATGGTATCGCATAATGGAGTATTATCCTTTTACTTGAATATGTGCTCGCTTGGATTTAGCTCGCGCTTTTGGAATAGCACTAAAAAGATATAGAATTATTGCTGAATTTACTGAAGCTTATGATATCGAAAGTTCTTTATTTCGATGTTGGATAGAGCGAAAAGAAAACCATTGTTATACATGGCAGTTCAGTTCGCTAAGGCTTTAAGGTGTCTACCGGCATGCTTTTGAGGGACTTTGAAAATGTGATAAATTTTGCTGRCAAAATATAATTAATTATTTAATTGTAGATTCAACCCAATGAGATCGGCACGTATAATGATGTTCCAAAAACTAATCTTGTTTTTTAWTTAGTTCAGCATCCGTTAGGCATGGAATAACTTCGATAGTGATATGAGCCAATTGATCAAATGCTTTGATTAGYTCAACATAGTGTTCTCGCTTTTTTGGAAAGTGCGTCACAATTGAGATTATAGCGGCGTAATGATTAGCACTGACTTTCCAGACATGAAAGTCACTGACCCGATTATCGGCATCGTTTTCAATTTTTGCGATAATAGCAAGTTTCTGGTCTTCTTTAATGTTGTTGTCTAACAAAATAGGACTGGTTTCTTTTATTAAAAGATAAGACCAACGTAATATCACAACAGCACCGACAATTCCCATGATTGGATCAAGCCAGTTCCAACCAAAATATTTTCCAGAAAACAAGGCTATTATGGCTAATACAGATGTCAGCGCGTCCGCTAAGACATGCATGTAAGCGGCTTTCAAATTGTGATCATGGTGGTGATGACTATGGTCGCCGTGGTGATGATCTTTCAATATGAAGGCGCTGATGACGTTTATCAGTAACCCTATAATGGCGACCACTATTGCTTGATTAAAGTAAATTTCTTGTGGTTCAAAAAAGCGATGTAWMGAYTCWAASACCATYACYAAAGCCACCGCAGMTAAWACGATAGCGCTCGCAAATCCGCCCAGTACGCTTACTTTACCAGTACCGAAAGAAAATACTGGGTTATTGGTATGTTTACGACTATATCGGTAAGCGAAAATAGCGATCATAAAGGCTGCTACATGTGTCCCCATATGCCAACCATCAGCCAATAATGCCATTGAATTAAACATCGACCCCGCAACAATTTCGACAACCATCGTTAAAGCGGTTAGTACTAGTACCAGAGTCGTTTTTTTTTCGCCATGGCTATTCGTGAGGCCGTAATTATGTTCATGTTGCCATTGCTCTAATGTCATTTTATGCATAGGGTTATTTCAATTTTTGTCTTTTTACAAAGGTAAACAAATACTACCATCGTCAAATACCGATTGACAGTCGGTTTTTCATATGTGACCATAAAGTCGTAATATTGAACAACAATAGGATTTATGCTTCCGATGAATTTAGGTGAACTTGAAAAATTAGTGTTGAAGTATTTTTGGCAAGTCAAAGAGGCGGATGCTAAAGAGGTTCATAGCTATTTCGAAAAGCAACGAGGCGGAACTCTTAATACGATCCAGAGTACACTCGATCGTCTTTTCAAAAAAGGTTTGTTAAGTCGTGATAAGCAAGGACATGCTTTTCAGTATAGAGCCGCGAAACAGCGCAAAGCTTTTATTGGCCAATTGATTAAAGATATCACCCAAGATTTTACCATTGGCGATGAAGATAGTTTGTTGACAGCATTTGTATCACTGTCTTCCGAGTTGAATGAAGGACAAATGGATGTGCTGGAAAAAATGATCCAAGATTATCGTTCAAAAGTCTCAAAGGAAGAAAAAGTATGATCGTTGGCGAGCTAGCAATCTTACTCAACCTATTATCCATCATGGCGTTGGGCGTGTTGTTAATCATTAGCTGTGGGTCTGTATGGGTTACGATAGCCCGTTTTAAAATAACAAGCTCCAACTCCTCTAGTTACTCTGCGTCATCACGCCGACGAATGTTATGGTTGTTGGCATTATCACCTTGGTTGGTGGGACTGCTGGCCGCTTCGTTAGCAATCTTATCCGGCACTGACGTCTTTTCTATATTTAGTTCAGGAATTTTTGATCTTTTTCATTGGCATCATCCCCAAGAGTTTGCTTTTAACTCCTGGCACGGACTGTCACTTGGTTTTGCGCTCAGTTGTGCAAGTTTTTTAGTGATACAAAGCGTTAAACGTTTACTGGTTAATCGCCATCAAATTAGATGGCTTCAATCGCTTGGTAAACCCGATGAAAATAATATCTATCAACTAGATGCGGATACTCCTACCGCCTTTACTGCTGGTTATTATCAACCACAATGTTACATGACCTCAGCATTGCGAAAAGAGCTGACTATTGAAGAATATACCATTATCCAATTACATGAAAATGCTCATGTTAGACGAGCCGATCCATTAAAGAAATGGTTTTTCCAGCTGTTAACCTCTTTTTTTCCACTTGGTTTCTCTCGTCAATTGAATCAAGCAATGTCGCTCGCAATGGAGCAATGTGCGGACGCTGCCGTATCTAAATTGGTGATTGATAAATCGAAGATTGCGGCAACATTGCTTAAAGTAAAACGTTTGACTGTTGGACCGTTTTTGAGTGTTTTGGAGGAGGATCCGACGGTTTGCTATTTTGGTTCTGACGATTCAGTTTCTAACGGTTTTGGTTCGAATAATGTAGATTCAGACAACCTTTCAGATCGCATTCAATATTTATTATCCGACGATAAAAAGAACACAATGCCAATATTGTTGATTATTTCAGTTGTGATCATATTGTCATTGCTTTGCGCGATGTCCGCTGATCTTTTTCATCACGCGATCGAATATTCACTCGCTCATTAATTCTTTTTAATCATGGACCGTTTTATGAACCAAACAATTAGACAGTTTACGGCTAAAAAACCGATTGACTCTCGGTTTTACAACCGTTTTTTAAACACCGTTTTGACGGTCGGGGTTACTATTGCTATATCAGTTGCGTCTCCTCTTTATGGTACAGAAAATAAAATAACCCAAATCGACCAAAGCTCTAAGCTCACGCTTTTCGAAGCCATTCAGCGAACCTTTGAACATCACCCTGACTTACAAAGTTTTCAACATCAGATTAAGGCGCAACAAGGCCGTGTGATCCAAGCTAACCTCTCGCCTAAACCCGAAGTCGAGCTAACCTTAGAAGATGCTTTTGGAAGTGGCAATTTTGGGGGGGTGGATAGTGCTCAAACCACCTTAAGCGTCAGCTGGGTTCTGGATCAAAGTCTTAGAGAAAAACGAAGTGAATTAGCCTCAAGAGGTACTCGGTTGATTGAAAGTGAGCGAGCCATCAAACAATTGGACACAGCCGCGCAAACAGCCCGCTATTTTTTAATATCGCTTTCATTTCAGGAACGCCAAGTGATCGCCAAACGTTCGATTGCATTAGCGGAAACCACTGTGATAGAAATTAAGCAGCGGGTGAAAGTGGGTAAAACTCCGCTTGCAGAACGTTATCGCGCCGAAGCTGAACTGGCTAAACGGCGCCTCATTTTGGTCGATTTAGAACATGAATTAGAAGCGTCTCTTCACCAGTTAGCGGCGCAATGGGGAAGCACTTCACCCAGATTTGATTCAGTTTCTGGGGCGCTTTTAACTCAGCCAAAGGTGATTAGTTTTCAGGCTTTAAAGAAACAAATAAGTCATAACCCTGAGCTAGCAAGATACCTATCGTTAGAGCGCGTCAAACAGGCAGAACTCAATCTAGCCAAACAACAACGGGAGCCTTTATGGAAGTTTACCACCGGTGTGAGACGTTATGAGCGAACCGACGATTTTGCTATCGTTGCCGGAATCTCAATCCCATTTGGCGGCAGTAATCGTAATCAGGGACGAATAGCCGAAGTTAGCGCCAAACTGTCTCAAAACAAGTCTGAAGCCGATGCGCTACGGATCCGGATCGAAACATCAGTATTTGTCGTTTATCAACAATTGGAACACAGCTTCCACTTAAGCGATATGTTAGTGCATGAGATTATCCCTCGATTGGAAAAAGCGCTGAATGAAACGCATCAAGCTTATGAGCTAGGCAAGTACAGCTACCTTGATTGGTTGGCCGTTCAAAACGAATTACTGGATGCGCAGTCTGCGCTACTGGAAGCTAGCTTATCAGCGCATATCAACAAGATAGAATTAGAARGWTTWWCRSSCACWSMAAKRWYCWCTCYYTTKWAMYYWGGMARMYMTTTTAACGAGACGAATCATGAAATACTTAACATATAAAATCGGCATCGCTTTGCTATTTTGCATCACGCTAACCCACAGTCCGATGTCGCTCTCTTCTGAGAACGCAGAGAATGAACAAGCCGAGCAAGAACCTGAAAAAGGACCTCATCGAGGTCGACTACTCAAGGACATGAATTTTGTGATTGAACTCGCCATTTTTGAAACCGGCGTGCCGCCAGAATTTCGAGTCTGGATCACTGATAACGGCAACGCCGTTAAACCGACAGATGTTTCACTTGGCGTTATCTTAACTCGTCTTGGTGGCATTGAAGATGTGATCAATTTTAAACCACAGGCCGATTATCTTCGCGGCGATAGCGTGGTTTACGAACCGCATTCTTTTAAAGTCACCGTTAAAGCGAACTACCAGGGAAAGGATTATTGTTGGCAATATGATAATTTTGAAGGCCGCACCATGATAGAGCCTGCCGTCGCCGAAGCGCTGGCAATCGGTACATCGACAGCGGGACCTGAGACTTTAAAAGAAACGATTGACGTTTATGGGAAGCTCGCATCCCATCCAGAATCGGTGCGTGAGATAACCGCCCGTTTTGCAGGAACTATTAAAATAGTGAAAGTATCTTTAGGCCAACTGGTCAAAAAAGGTCAAGCTTTGATGACCATTGAAAGTAATGAAAGTTTGAAGCCTTATACTATTTWTKCGCCCATTGATGGCATTGTTGGATTGCGTGATGCYAATCCGGGTGAACAAACCAATGGCAGGATTTTATTATCAATCACTGATAACAGCCTTTTAATGAGCGAGTTGTCTGTGTTTCCCGCCGATCGTCATCGGCTCTCTTTGGGGGCAACGGTATGGCTATCAATAAAAGGGCATGAACAGCCTGTTTCAGGTGTTATTACTCAAATTGACACAYTGATCCAACCCAAYCAATCWGTRATTGTRCGCGCCGAAATTAACAATAGTCAAACAAACAAAGGGCGTACTCAGCTTGTTGCTGGTTCCTTTGTCAGCGCTAAAATTGAAGTGGCCGAACATAAAGTAGAACTAGCCGTTAAACGTTCAGGACTGCAAGCCTTTCGAGATTTTACTGTGGTATTTGTCAAGATTGGTAATGAATATGAGGTTCGTATGTTAGAACTCGGCAGAGTCGCTGGCGAATGGGTTGAGGTGCTTGGTGGATTAAAGTCCGGTTCTGAATATGTTTCTGAAAATAGCTACATTATTAAAGCCGACATCGAAAAATCTGGCGCATCACATGACCATTAATCAGGCCTTCGAAATGTTTTTGTTAAGGCCTTATTTTGGTAAGGAACTTCTTATTAAGGATCTAGTATGCTTGAAACAATAATACGCTCATCTATTCAACATCGTCTTTTGGTGCTTTTTTCCGTTGCCGTTTTGTGCGGCCTTGGTGTGTGGGATTTTACCAAACTCCCCATCGATGCGGTTCCAGATATTACCAATGTACAAGTGGTGATCAATACCGAAGCGCCGGGCTATACGCCGCTAGAAGTTGAGCAAAGAGTCAGTTATCCGGTTGAAAATGCCATGGCCGGTTTACCCAACTTACAACATACTCGCTCAGTTTCCCGTTATGGTTTGTCACAGATCACGGTTATTTTTGAAGATGGCACCGATATCTATTTTGCCAGACAATTGGTCAACGAGCGATTGAGTGCAGCTAAAAGCAGTTTACCTTCGTCACTTGCTCCTGCGCTCGGTCCGATAGCCACCGGACTCGGCGAAATATTTATGTTTACCGTCGATGCAGAGCCCGGCGCGACCAATCCTGATGGATCAATAATCACACCAACCGAACTTCGCTCGGTGCATGACTGGATCATCCGGCCACAACTCTTGCGCGTTCCTGGGGTGGTGGAAGTTAATCCAATAGGTGGTTTCAAGCGAGAGATTTTAGTCGCTTTTGAACCTGCGGATTTACTGGCATACGGTATTACTCATGGTGATTTGGTGGCTGCGATTAAAGCCAATAATCAAAATCGAGGGGTTGGTTTTATCGAGCACAATGGTCAGCAGTGGTTAATGCGAGTGCCCGGCCAAGTCGATAATTTAGAGACTTTGGCAGAAATACTGGTCACAGGATCAAACGGTGTCCCAGTGCGGCTAAAAGACGTTGCCACCATTAGCGAAGGAAAAGAATTACGCTCCGGTGCCGCGACTCAAAATGGTCGAGAGGTCGTCATGAGTACTGTCTTTATGTTGATAGGCGAAAATAGTCGCACAGTGGCTAAAGCGGTAGCAGAAAAATTAGAAGAGATAAAATCAAGTATTCCGCAGGGAATAACGGTGACCGCTGTATACGATCGTACCAGTTTAGTGGAGAAAGCTCTAAAAACAGTGCAAAAGAATTTAATTGAAGGTGCTTTGTTAGTCATTATTATTTTGTTTCTATTTTTAGGAAATATTCGAGCCGCTTTACTCACGGCGATGGTGATCCCGATCGCGATGTTAATGACCATTACCGGTATGGTGCATGCAAAAGTCAGTGCCAATCTGATGAGTTTAGGGGCGCTCGATTTTGGTTTGATTGTTGATGGCGCCATCATTATTGTCGAAAACTGTATGCGCCGATTAAGTGAAGCCAGTCGTAATGGAGTAACCGACAAAAACAACAATAGCTCAGTTAAAACCTTACTGTTGAATGAGCGGTTTAATGTGGTGTTTGAAGCCACTCGTGAAGTGATCCGCCCAGCATTATTTGGTGTGTTCATCATTACGGTTGTTTACTTACCAATCTTTGCATTATCGGGTGTTGAAGGAAAAATGTTCCATCCAATGGCAATTACGGTGGTCATTGCGTTAGTCAGCGCGATGATTTTATCCATCACTTTTGTACCAGCTTGTATTGCCTTAATGTTCAAGAAACCTGTGATAGAAAAAGAAAGTATGATCATGAAAGGGGCACGTTTCATTTATCAACCTATTTTAAAGTTATCCATCAAATCGCGTTGGTTAGTTGTGAATATTGCACTGTTTTTTGTGTTAGCCAGTGGGTATGCCGCAACTAAACTGGGCAGTGAATTTATGCCCAATCTTGATGAGGGCGATATTGCCATGCATGCTTTACGGATCCCTGGAACCTCACTCAATCAGGCAATCCAATTACAAAAATCACTGGAAGCAAAAATAAAGGAGTTACCCGAGGTCGAACGAGTCTTTGCCAAAATTGGTACGGCTGAAGTCGCTACCGATGCAGTGCCGCCGAGTGTTGCGGACAACTTTATCATTTTAAAACCCAGAGATGAATGGCCGGATCCCGATAAATCCAAAGCGCAATTTGTGAATGAACTAGCCGCTTTGGTCGAGCCGATGCCCGGTAGTCGCTATGAGTTTTTACAGCCCATTCAAATGCGTTTTAATGAATTATTAGCGGGAGTTCGAGCTGAACTGGCAATTAAAGTGTTTGGCGATGATTTTGATCAACTCATTGCACTCGGAAATGAAATTGAAAAAGCGATCACCAAGGTTGACGGGGTCGCTGATATCGCTGTTGAGCAAACTACTGGTTTACCGATCCTGACTATCAGCCCTAACCGAGCCGCCTTGTCTCAATACGGGATCACTATCGAGGAAATTCAAGAGCAATTAAGCATCGCCATTGGCGGAAAAGTTGCCGGTCAGTTTTATCAAGGGGACAGACGCACCGATATTGTGGTGAGGCTTCCAGAGACTTTGCGAAACGATGTTGATGGGCTGGCGAAATTACCTATCCTCAGGGCACAAGGCGATTATGTGCCTTTACAGGAGCTAGCAGATTTGGAGCTGGTTACCGGATACAATCAAGTTTACCGAGAAAACGGCAAACGTCGGGTGGTCGTCACCGCCAATGTGCGAGGACGCGATCTGGGCAGCTTCGTTCAAGATATCCAAAAAACGGTTTCCCAAAACGTTGAAATACCCGCCGGGTATTGGATTGAATATAGTGGGACTTATCAAAAGTTGCAATCAGCTTCTAAACGTTTGTCCATTGTGGTGCCTATCACGCTGGTACTGATCATTGGTTTGTTAATACTGGCGATGGGGTCAATGCGAGATGCGTTAATTATTTTTTCCGGTGTGCCATTAGCGTTAACCGGCGGCATCTTGTCATTGCTGTTGCGCGATATTCCATTTTCAATATCCGCAGCGGTGGGATTTATCGCTTTATCGGGGATCGCCATTTTAAATGGATTGGTCATGGTGGCATTTATTCGTGACTTACGTAAAGACGGTGTGCCATTAGATACCGCGATCATTCAAGGCGCGTTGACGCGGCTAAGACCTGTTCTAACCACCGCGTTGGTCGCCTCACTAGGCTTTATACCAATGGCGCTAAATACAGGGATTGGTTCGGAAGTACAACGTCCTTTAGCAACCGTAGTGATTGGCGGAATTATTTCTTCAACGATATTAACGCTCGTAGTATTACCGGCTCTTTATCGGTTATTACACAGCCATTCAATCGCTGAAAAGAACACTAATATGAGTCAATCAAACTGAAGGAATGTAAAATGAGTCTCCCGATAAAATGCTTTGGTTATATGACCATTATTTTCATGAGTCTTGTGGTTTCATTTACGGCCATTGCCCATGGAGTCGATGAAGGAACGAAACAATTTTTGACCGATAACGAAGGGGTTGCGTTGATCCCCTTTTTATATATCGGTGCCAAACATATGGTGACTGGTTATGATCATTTGTTATTCCTAGTCGGGGTATTATTTTTTCTATACCGTTCTAAAGATGTTTTGATCTATGTTAGCTTTTTTACCCTGGGGCATAGTGTCACTTTAATGCTCGGTGTCTGGAATGACATCCAGGTAAACACTTATTTGATTGACGCTATTATTGGCTTGTCCATCGTCTATAAGGGTTTTGATAATTTAGGTGGTTTCAAACGATTACTCGGTTTTCAACCTAATACCAAAGCAGCTGTTTTAATCTTTGGTTTATTTCACGGTTTTGGACTGGCAACTAAACTGCAAGAATTTGAGTTTGGCAGGGAGGGACTGCTGCAAAACCTCATCGCGTTCAATATCGGCGTTGAACTGGGCCAGCTTTTTGCGCTAACGTTCGTATTGATTTTTTTAAGCTTCTGGCGTCGATATCAGAGTTATTTAAAGTTCTCAACGGTGTCCAACACCTTGTTAATGAGTAGTGGAATAATGCTGACAATGTTCCAACTATACGGTTATTTCGCCAATTAGTTTTTACCAACCAAAAATAACCTACTGAAATTTAACTTTCATAAGAGATTAATAAATCATGAACGAAATAACATTTCCGATACAATCAACCAATACCTTGATCAAAGCGAGCATAACGGCGATCGTGATCGCCGTCGTTGTTTTTATAACCATCATTTTGCCTTCTGAATATAATACGGATCCAACCGGCGTTGGAAAATGGTTAGGCTTAACGGTGCTAGCAAAAGAGAAAGCTGTCGTAGTATCGGCCAAATCAACCCAAATGAAAATTTACGAATATCAAGAAAACCAAGTGACTATTAAAGTACCGGCAAATCGAGGCGTTGAATATAAGTTTAAAATGCAACAATACTCTAACCTCACTTACGAATGGAGTACTCAAGGAGAACCACTTTTTTTTGATTTTCATGGTGAACCTAAAGGCGATACGACCGGCTATTTCGAAAGCTATGCATTGGCCACGACTATTAAGATGAAGGGCTCGATGACGGTTCCTTTTGATGGGGTTCACGGTTGGTACTGGAAAAAATACCAGTAATGAAGAAGTGACTGTAACCTTAAAGACGCAAGGTAACTATAAAGTTATGGGCTTGCTTCATTAAACGAGTTTCATTGCAAAGGACTGGACATAAAACAGTTGATCTATATCATCTAAATCATAAATGAGAGTCATTCTTAATTGAACTTTCTATCATTTCGTGTATCCTATATATGAGTTTCTTTAATATGGTGTTTGTAAGTGTCCCAAACAATAAATAAGGTAGTAATGGTAGTGCTAATGTTATTGGTCTTTATTGGCCAAGTAACAATTGCGTCTGCTTTGCCTTGTAAAATGGACATGTCAGAAGATTCAGTCATGATGGATCACTCATCCCATATGATGACTGACCAAGCCGATGAATCATCTACAGATGGTTGTTGTGCAAAAAATAGCAGTTGCTCAATGAGTGGTTGTATTTCGTTAGCATTACCTGCTCTTTTTCAAAGTGTTAAAGTGTTATTTGCCTCTGAACCGATTGAACCTCAGCCTCAACAAGCAGTCAGCCAGTTTCCGACTTCGTTATACCGTCCTCCAATCCTAGGATAATACAAGATAGATCCGTCCAAAATTGACGGAATTTACTATCTAAGCATATTACCCGGGAGAAATTCTCTCTCATTACTTAATTATTTGGCGTTTTCACGTCTACAAACCTTAGAAGTCTGACTTCGACAAAGGCTTGTCACCCTGAGGGGAGAGATATGTATATTTATCAATATTTAGTAAAAATATTACTAATTGCAAGCGCTATTGTGACTATAAGTGCCTGTTCTGACACCAATCAAACACAAAATACGGTTGCCCAAAATGGCATTCATTTAACGGTCCATAAGAGAGTTAAATGTAGTTGCTGTAATAAATGGATACGTCACATGAGGAACAATGGATTTACCACTACTTCAAACAATCACTTCAATTTATCGGATGTTAAACAAAAATATGGCATTCATAACAAACTCAGATCTTGTCATACAAGTGTGACCGATGACGGTTTTGTTTTTGAGGGTCATATTCCGGCAAAATTTATTCAAAAATTTCTARATGACAAACCTGAAGGAGCAAGAGGATTGGTTGTTCCAGCTATGCCAACGGGTTCTCCAGGCATGGAGTTTGGAGACATGCTTCAACCTTATAAAATCTATCTATTAAAAAATGATGGATCAATTGAAATATATGCAGAGGTCAATTCTGCCAAGGACCAACTATGAACAGTATAAAAAAATGGAGATTAGTCTTGTTACCGCTATCTCTCATTGCGAATACCGCTWTTGCTAACGAAATCGATAATACTAGTATTAATAACCGTTCGACATTATCCCTCAAACTAGCAATTACTGCAGCCGTGCGAAACGATCCCTGGCTACAAACCAATCGCCACCAACAAGATTCGATTGAATCAATGAGTGTAGCAGCAAGTACTTTACCTGATCCTAAAATCTCGATTGGTATGAAAAATATAGCCGCAGACAGTTTCGATTTCGGTCAAGAAGCCATGACTAATTTTAACCTCGGGATTTCGCAAATGATCCCTCGCGGGGACAGTTTGGAAATCAAAAGCCGACAACTAAGACTAGCCGCCAGTGAATTTCCTTTGCAACGGGATAATCGCAGCGCGTTGGTGACGGTCAGAGCTGGTAAGCTTTGGTTAGATGTCTATAAAGCCCAACAAAGCATCGCGTTGATTGAAAACGACCGCGCACTTTTTGAGCAGTTGGCCGATGTAGCGCAAGCCAGCTATGCGTCGACCGTCGGTAAAACACGCCAACAGGATATCGTAAGAGCACAATTGGAGTTAACCCGGCTAGACGACCGTTTGACCATACTGAAACAGCAGCAAGAAACACGTATGCAACAGCTTTCGGGTATGTTGAATGACAATTTTGTGTCAAATTATCTACAGTCACAAATTGACGAACCGTCATCAGTTACCTTGCCTTATTGGCGTGTTTCGGAAAAAATACCCAATATCAAAATGTTAGAGCCAGAATTGTATCTTTCCAAAAAAACAATTGATCAGCCAATCATTTTTGAATATTTATCAAAACATCCATCCATATTGGCAATCGATCAACGAATAAAGGCGAGTAAGAGTGGTATCAATTTAGCCAAGCAACAATATAAGCCTCAATGGGGGATTAACGCCGGATACGGTTATAGAGACAGCGATCCTTTTGGAAGCGATCGTTCCGATCTTTTTTCAATCGGAATATCATTTGATATTCCTCTGTTCACTACCAATCGGCAAGACAAGCAGGTTCAGTCGGCGGTATCAAAATCTGAGGCGACTAAAACTCAAAAATGGTTGCTAGCTCGAAAACTTATTGCGTCTTTCGAGTCGGCTCGGGTTCAACTGATTAGGCTTAACGAAAGACAAATACTTTACCAGGAACTATTATTACCCCAGATACACGATCAAGCAGAAGCCTCTTTAACGGCTTATACCAATGATGATGGTGATTTTTCCGAAGTGGTTCGTTCGCGTATCGCTGAATTGAATGCCGCAATTGATTCTTTAGGGATTGATGTTGAACGCCAAAAAAGCATTATTCAACTCAATTACTTTTTTATGAACCGTGCGGATCAAATTGTATTAAATAACTCTGATTTGGCGACCAGCTATAATCGTTTAGGAGAAAAATAATGAGTAATCAATCAAATAACCCAAGCAAAGTAAACTTATCATCCGTGATTGCCGCAGCCATTTTCGGTTCGGTAATGACGTTTGCAGGAACCTCTTTTTTTGGCGGATCCTCTTCTCAAGAAATAAATACTGCAGACGTAGCAAAGAAGCCTATTTATTGGGTCGCTCCTATGGACCCTAATTATCGACGAGATAAACCAGGAAAATCACCGATGGGAATGGAGCTAGTACCGGTGTATGCGGACGGAGGAAGCGGTGGTGATGCCGGTCCAGGCACGATTAAAATATCGCCAGAAGTCGTCAATAACTTAGGTGTACGAACCGTGATGGCAGAATATAAAACCATGCATTCAAGGATTAAAACGGTCGGTTATGTGCAGTACGATGAGGATCAATTAGTACATATTCACCCTCGAGTCMAAGGCTGGATCGAGAAGCTGTATGTTAAAGCCGCAGGCGATCCAGTGAAAAAAAATCAACCTTTGTATGATATTTATTCTCCAGAATTAGTCAATGCGCAAGAAGAATATATGTTGGCACTTGATAGAAAAAACACCCGTTTAGTTAAAGCGGCAGAAGACCGGTTGCGAGCTTTGCAATTACCTGAAACCACAATAAAAAAGCTTAAAAAACAGCGAAAAATAAGCCAAACGATTACCTTCTTTGCTCCACAAAGTGGCGTAATCGATAACTTAAATATTCGTGAGGGCTTCTTTGTGATGCCCGGAAAAACCATCATGTCAATTGCTAAGCTTGATCAAGTCTGGGTTGAAGCGGAAGTGTTTGAAAGTCAATCCGCGCTTGTCGCCAAAGGACTTGCAGTGACCATGAGCTTAGACTATTTACCGGGTAAAGAATGGGTAGGAAAAGTTGACTACGTTTATCCAACGCTCAATCCCAAAACACGTACATTAAAAGTACGACTTCGATTTGATAATAAAGATCGATTACTAAAACCCAACATGTTTGCTCAAGTGATAATCCATCCAAACAAAGTAGGGAAAGCTCTGTTAGTACCTAAAGAGGCGGTCATTCGCAGTGGTAGTAATGATAGAGTTGTGCTGGCTCTTGGTCAAGGTCGTTACAAATCAATTGARGTMAMMRKWRGSMKYKMWGWYKATAAATCTGCAGAAATTTTAGCTGGTTTAGATGAGGGTGAGTTAGTCGTCAGCTCCGCACAGTTTCTGTTGGATTCAGAATCCAGTAAATCCTCAGACTTTAAACGGATGAATCATCCATTAGAGGCCACTGAATACGAACAGAGCGCGCCTAGTTCAGCTGAAGCTTTAGGGCAAATCAATAGTATTATGCTTGATCACCGCATGCTTAATATCACCCGTGGCCCTATTGAAAAATGGGGACGTCCAGGGGCAACGTTAGATTTTGTTGTGAGTGATGATGTCGACATGATGGGGTTAGAAAAAGGCATGGATATTCAATTTACTTTTCATATGATGAACGGCCAATTTATAGTCACGGAAATCTATCCACAGCCTTCCGGCACTTTTGTTAATCAATCAAATCAATCCAAGATTGATAAAACGGATTCGGAGTAACGAACATGATTAAATCAATAATTCAGTGGTCAATTGTGAATCGATTTTTCGTTATWYTAGCMGCCTTAATGATTTTKGCWGTCGGTTTATATTCTTTAAAAAATACACCAGTTGATGCGTTACCGGATCTTTCTGACGTACAAGTGATTATAAAAACAACTTATCCTGGGCAAGCTCCTCAAGTTGTAGAAGATCAAGTCACTTATCCGTTAACGACGGCGATGTTATCGGTGCCGGGTGCGGTGACTGTTCGTGGTTATTCTTTTTTTGGCGACTCATACGTCTACATTATTTTTGATGAAAAAACCGATCTCTATTGGGCTAGATCAAGGGTGCTAGAGTATTTAAGTCAGGTAGCGCCTGATTTACCCGCTAGCGCAAGACCACGATTAGGTCCTGATGCGACTGGTGTCGGTTGGGTATATTTATATGCGCTAGTGGATAAAACAGGCAAAAATGATCTTAGCCAACTGAGAAGTATACAAGACTGGTTTTTAAAGTACGAACTACAAACGGTACCTGGAGTTTCCGAAGTTAGTGCGCTTGGCGGAATGGTCAAGCAATATCAAGTTCGAGTGGATCCTGATAAATTACGAGCATTTAATATGCCTTTGTCCCATATTCAAAATGCAATCAAACGAGGCAACCAAGAAATAGGCGCCTCTGTCGTTGAAATGGCGGAAGCTGAATATATGGTTCGCGTCACCGGTTATATTAAAAATGAAGAAGACCTTGGTAATATTCCACTTGGGGTCAATAAAAATGGTACGCCTTTGTTATTGAAAGATATAGCAGATATTGGCACTGGTCCACAAATGAGGCGAGGCATTGCCGAGTTAAATGGCGAAGGTGAAGTCGTGGGTGGGATTGTTGTGATGCGTTTTGGTGAGAACGCGCAAAATGTTATCAATGCGACTAAAGCAAAACTAGAGCAACTTAAAAAAGGATTACCAGAAGGAGTAGAAATTATTACTGTTTACGATCGCAGCGCTTTGATTGAAAGAGCGGTTGAAAACTTGTGGTTTAAACTACTAGAGGAGTTCGGTGTGGTCGCATTAGTCTGCATGCTATTTTTGTTCCATGTGCGCTCGTCATTAGTGGCTATTGTTAGTTTGCCGATAGGCATATTGACAGCTTTTATCATCATGTATTTTCAAGGACTTAATGCCAACATTATGTCATTGGGGGGTATTGCGATTGCAATTGGTGCAATGATTGATGGCGCGATTGTGATGATCGAAAATATGCATAAACACATGGAAAAAACACCACTGACAGATGAGAATCGATGGAAAATAGTCGCAGAATCTGCCAGTGAGGTGGGTCCAGCACTCTTTTTTAGTCTGTTGATTATAACCGTGAGTTTTGTCCCTGTTTTTACTCTAGAAGCGCAAGAAGGGCGAATGTTTGCACCACTCGCTTTTACTAAAACTTATGCTATGGCGGCATCTGCAATATTGGCAATCACTTTGGTGCCAGTGTTAATGGGATATTTTATTCGTGGCAAGGTCATGCCTGAGMATAAAAACCCGATTAACCGCGTGTTAACAGCCGGTTATTTGCCAGTTTTGAAAAAGGTTTTAGCATTTCCAAAAGTGACCTTATCGATTGCGTTGGTTATTTTGTATGTCGGTTTTTGGCCCGTCGACAAAATTGGCAGCGAATTTATCCCAGCACTCGATGAAGGTGATTTGATGTATATGCCAACCACCTATCCAGGAATATCGATAGGCAAAGCTAGAGAGTTRTTACAGCAAACGGATAAATTGATTAAAAGCGTTCCGGAAGTRAAAACTGTTTTTGGTAAAGTGGGAAGGGCTGAAACGGCAACCGATCCAGCACCGTTGACAATGATTGAAACTTTTATACAGCTTAAGCCCAAGAGCGAATGGCGGGAAGGCATGACTACCGAGTTATTGAAAAAGGAATTGGATGCTTTAGTCAAATTTCCTGGAGTCACTAACGCTTGGGTAATGCCAATTAAAACTCGTATTGATATGTTAGCAACGGGTATTAAAACGCCAGTCGGTATTAAAATTTCTGGYCCCAAATTGACAGTGATCCAAGATATAGGAAAGCAGTTAGAGGTTATATTAAAAGACGTACCTGGAACGGCATCAGTGTATTCTGAGAGAGTCGCGGGAGGTCGCTACATTAAAGTTGATATTCAGCGGGAAAAAGCTGCTCGTTATGGCCTAAATATTGCGGATGTCCAACAAGTTGTTTCGACGGCTATTGGCGGCATGAATGTCACTAAAACTGTGGAAGGGTTAGAGCGTTATCCAGTGAATATTCGCTACCCTCAAGATTATAGAAACTCACCCGAACAGCTAGCGCAATTACCGATTGTCACACCTTCGGGACAACGTATTGCGTTATCTGACGTTGCCAACATTTTCGTCGAAGATGGTCCCCCGGGTATTAAAAGTGAAAACGCACGATTAAATGGTTGGTCGTTTATCGACATTGAAGGTGTTGATGTTGGTAGCTATGTGGTTGAAGCACAAGCGGTTGTTGAACGAGAGCTGAAGTTACCTGCGGGTTATTCAATAGGGTGGTCAGGACAGTATGAATATATGGTGAGAGCGAAAGAAAAATTAATGTATGTCTTGCCATTAACGCTGTTTATTATTGTCATTCTATTGTTTATTAATTTTAGAAAYTTCGTCGAAGTCGCCATTATTATGGGAACTTTGCCYTTGGCAATGGTTGGAAGTATTTGGCTAATGTATTTRCAAGGWTTTAAYTTTTCWGYMGCKGTTGGYGTMGGYTTTATYGCWYTSGCMGGGGTKGCGGTWGAAATWGGCGTGATMATGTTGGTTTATYTKAATCARGCWTATCANGCMANTKTTAAAGGATTGTRAAAGTAAAGGGACTACGCCAACTATTGAAATTTTATCGAAGGCCGTTTTACAAGGGGCAGGGATGAGGGTTCGACCTGTAATGATGACAGCTGCGGCAATTATAGCGGGTTTATTGCCAATTCTTCTTGGAACAGGAACAGGCTCTGAAGTGATGAGTCGAATAGCGGCGCCAATGGTAGGTGGTATGCTAAGCGCAGTGATTTTAACATTGCTAGTAGTGCCAGCATGTTATTTTTTATGGCGCAAGCAAGCGTTAAAATAACATATATATTTTTTGCGGATAATTAAAAAACGAAGCTGTGAATTTTTAAATAATTTACAGCTAATTTAAAACAAAAATGGAAACTAAAAATGAAAAATAAATTAGCAATAACATTTATCTGCGCTACCGGATTAATTGGTGCTGGTTTGATACCTGTGGCAGTTGAAGCGTACGGAAAAGAGCAACGTATTAAAAAAGTTGAAGAATCCAAAGATCCTAATACGCAAAAAATCATAGAAATAATAAAAGGGATCAAATACGGTTGGGAAAACGGCGACGGCACGCCTTTTAGAAAAACATTTTTAGATTTTAAGGGTGCGCGTTACATAGAAAGTGGTGGTCAAAATGCTGGATTAGATAGTTTGGTTAACCACCATGTAGAACCTGAAAAAGATGCTTTTGAGACTATGAAATTAGATTTCGATAACGTTGAAGTTCACTTTGAGGGGGGTTCCGACAAACGGTTTGCTTGGGCAATAGCTGACACTCGCTTTAGAGCCAAGACGAAAAAAAGTGGTAAAGAATATGATAAATCAGGTTATCAAACATTTTTGTTCAGAATGATAGATGGTGAATGGAAAGTGGTTCATACGCATTCATCTTCCCGCAATTACAGAGCTAAAAAGAACAGCCACTAAACAATATTTTATTACATACATGAAATTAAATATTAAAGGAAATTTAACATGAACAAAGTTATTAGTAATTGCTACACCATTATTGGCTGTTTCACTCGTATCAAACGCACACGATCCAAAAGAGCATATGAAAAAATCAGAAAAGGCCAACTGTGCACCATTGGGAAAAATGAGTCATGAAAATAGCAACACGATAAAATGAGTCAAAAAGACACGATTCAAAAAAAACACAAGGATGACCATAAGCACTAATTTGTTTTTGAATTGAAATGTAAATAAAGCTCGTTATTTTTCGTAGCGAGTTTCTATTAATTAACTAATTTGGATGATTAAATATGAAAAACATTAAATTTTTATTTTATTTGGGTCTAGCTGGTCTAGTGGGTGCTAGTTTGTTTATTTATTCTGGGATTTTACCAATTGGTGCTGATACACCGCACAGTGCCCCTGTATACTGGGTTTTAGAACAAGCTAGAGAACGCTCAATTAAAAGGGCTTCTGCCGATATCAAAGTACCTCAATTAGATTCGMCATCACTRYTRTTATCKGGTGGTGCTGATTACAATGCTATGTGCTCCGGTTGTCATTTAAGRCCYGGGCAAAAGGAAAGTGATATGAGTATTGGATTGTATCCAAGTCCGCCTAATCTATCGCTTACACATAATAGTCATGACCATGCTGATGAAGCAAGCGACAAAAATGAGAGTGATACCAATGCAAGCAAGAGAAGACAGTTCTGGATCATTAAACATGGCATTAAAGCATCTGGTATGCCGGCTTGGGGGCCTACTCATGATGATGAAAGAATATGGGCTATGGTAGCCTTTTTACAACGTCTGCCAGAATTAACGCCGGAACAATATCAAATTTTAACGGCTATAGACTAAGTTAAAAAACTTACTGTGCCAGAATAAATATTAACATGGAAATGAATAAATCATGRAAAGACTATTGTACTTTGCTATCTGTTTATCGCTTCTTACACCCTGCGTATATTCCCATAGTGCAGATGATCCTGTTAAAAACATGCACAAAAACAAANNTYGASTTRNNGTWARRCAWRRWGANTKCCSWMANASTMRAARRTRRYKTTSMRMRAKNAGWWASTTYMAWTAAMYWSNTWGNTNATTWAYMRCWWAWYAKMWNAATKNNAAGMMMTKYAAWRRCNAAAGATNATCSSSATRYWWWWGRWARTWTGRGCAAATATAAACTCGACTATATTAAAGAGGTTGAAAAGTCGTTAAAGGCTTTTAAGAAAACAATTAAACTAATGGAATCTACTATTTCAGACTAGAGCTGATATTGAAAACACAATAGTGATTTGATGTTACTTCTAATTGTGTGCTTGCATTTCAGTTTATAAATTAACACAAACGTATTATAAATTTGTACCAAAAAGGGCAAAGAAAATGATGAAACTATCTTCAATATTTGAGAGTTGTATTTTATTGTTTATAACTATTTTTTTATTGGCTTGTGGTGGAGGTAGCGGCTCTTCTGACGAGCCCACTCAAACGGCCAATTTACAGCCTATTGCCACTATTTCCCCAAGTTCGAATCAATCGATTAATGTCGGAGATACCGTTGATTTTAAAGGCGATACTAGCTCCGATCCTGACGGTAAYACKCCRWTAAYYTATCAGTGGAATTTAASKGGSGCWRCAACMTCTATTCAAASTWCAACYGCARYAAAYCCTGGCGANAKTGWNTTTTTCTGARGYRGGAASSGTWAYWGTTTCWTTAATWGTTAAAGACTCATTRGGGCTTGCWTCAAMCGAAACWACMATKAGTGTTGAAGTTAACGCAGTTAATAATAACGAAGCACCTGTCGGCAGTATTAGCCATGATAATGCTAATGGGTCTACTGGTAGTACCAATGATGTCACAATAACAGAAGGCTCTGAGATAGTTTTTGATAGCGCAATTACTGATCCAGAAGGTGATGCTATTAGTTACTCTTGGAGTTTTAGCGGTGGGAGTCCAGAAACATCCACCAGTGCCACTAATATTATGGTTAGCTTTTCAACGGTGGGTAGTTTCAACATTTCACTGGTTGCAACTGATGCACAGGGAAACAGTAGTAGCTTTCCTTCAACGCCACTCACTATAAGCGTTGTAGCACAGGCTATCGCATTACCTACTTTTAAGTCGTTACCTATTTTAACCGCAAGTAGTGTGAATGGGGTTGCTCAATATACTTTAAATGCAGAAGAAAATGTGGATGTAACAGTTGATTCGCCTGATGGCAGTTGGATAACGCCAATGATGCGTTATAACGATTTACCTTTACAGCCTGTTATTTTAGCAAAGCGAGGTGATGAAGTGGAAATCACCGTTAACAATCATTTAACGAGTAGTAACGAAGAAACAACAGCGCATTGGCATGGTTTTAAAATCCCCGGTGTTGAAGATGGCGGCCCTGATTTTCCGATTGCTGTTAATGCTTCTAGAACTTATCGTTTTACTATGAATCAAGCGGCAGCACCACTTTGGTTTCACCCTCATGCACACGGTACAACAGCGACTCAAGTTTATAAAGGTTTAGCAGGAGCATTTATATTAACCGACGATATAACCCAATCATTAGAAGAGACTAACCAATTACCAACAGGTGACAATGATGTAGCTCTACTTGTTCAAGATAGAGAGTTTTCAGATGACCCAAACAATACTGGTCGTCGAAATTTAGTTTATTCTAATACTGGAGCTAGTGGTATGTTAGGTAATAGGGTCTTGGTTAATAACGTAGAGATGCCTGCGCTCGAAGTGACTACCAGTCAATATCGTTTCAGAATTTTTAATGGTTCAAACGCACGAACCTATGATTTTGCTCTAGACAATAATTCAACCTTTTATGTCATTGGCACAGATGGAGGTTTACTTAATCAACCTGAATTAGTCGATCACATTATGCTTGCTGCCGGTGAACGGGCAGAAGTAATTATCAATTTTGGCGACTCTTTTAGACAAAATATTAAACTTGTTAGCAGGGCGTTTAGCGCGGGTGGCGGAGGAATGGGCGGTGGCGGTTCATCATTAGCTAATGGCGATCCCTTTGACGTGATGCGATTTGATGTCAATGTAGAAACAACAGATCCTGTGACTTTATACACAAGCCTACCTAATGAAGCTGATATAAATAGTCGGTTAACTGAGGCAATGTCTGAAACAACTCGAACTTTTGTGATGAGTATGAGTGGTATGGGTGGTGGCGGTATGCAATTTTTAATTAATGATAAGTTGTTTGATATCGATCGGATTGATGAAGTTGTACCCTCAGGTGCAACTGAAATTTGGGAAATTAGTAATACCTCTAATATTGCTCATCCATTTCATGCACATGCTATTCAATGGCAAATATTAGATCGTGGAGCATCGGGTGGAACATTAACTCCATCCAAAGGTATTGATTTGGGTTGGAAAGATACAGTATTGGTAGAACCTGATGAAACTGTTCGATTTATAGGTCGATTTGATCCTGTGATTAATATTGGAAAGTATATGTATCATTGCCATATTTTAGAGCATGAAGACAATGGTATGATGGGTACATTTAATGTGATTCAATAACCTAGAGGTAATCTTAAAGAGGTTGAGAATTCGTTAAAGGCTTTTAAAAAAACGCTTAAGATAATTTTGTTTGTTACAACATATTGACATAGATCATATATATTTTAAGGTTATCAGGTAGTATATAATTACATATATCATAGGAAGTTCGTTAAATACGAAAATAGAAAATGTTAAGTTCACTGAAGCAACTCAGCTTATTTATTATAGTATTCGCAAGTTTAGTGGTGAGTATCAATGTATTTGGGTGTGTAGCTGATGATTTACTTAACGAACAACAAAGCATCACAAGTCAAAGTCAGGTTTATAATTTTTCTGTTACAAGTTTCTTAGTTGCTGATATTAATCAAACCAATAGCCTTGCTCAGCACCATTCACAAATTTCGCACAACGAAGCCGAAAGCAACACTCACAAAAATAGTAAGTGCTGCGAATGTGACAACTGCGCAAGTTGTAATGGATGCGCTAGCTCTTGTAATGCTGTGTTATTTTCAGCTACAGTTGATAAAAATTTAGCTATAAACCCTTTGGCACGAATTAATCAACAACACGTAATATATGCTTCAACTTCTCAAACTCCTTTAAATCCCCCTCCCATACATTAGTTTCTGTTTCTTTGCATAACTGTGCTTATCGCTCAGAGTAATATCTGTGCATTTAAAAAAAACTAAAAACTTTAGAGGGTATTACCATGAAAAAGGTACCTATAATATCTGCCGTATCAACGGCATTAACACTATCATTTTGTTCGCCTATATGGGCGCAAGAAAGCTCAAAACTAGATATTGGCCGGTTTGTAATTGCGGGATATGGCGACGTTTCTTATGTCGACACAGATGACCCCAACGCCAATTCAAACGTTGAGTCGCGTTTCGTTCCAATATTTTTATTTCAACTATCTGAAAAAATTCATATCGAATCAGAACTAGAATTTAGTATTGGAGCAAACGGCGAAACTGAAGTTGAAATGGAATATGCAGACATTCATTATTTCTTAAATGACAACACCACTATCACCGCAGGAAAATTTCTTTTACCGTTTGGCCAATTCGGGCCTAACTTACATCCAAGTTGGATTAATAAACTACCTGCAACTCCTGGACTTTATGGGCACGGCGGAAACGGCTCATTAACRCCGCTTATTTCAATCTTGTCGGATACTGGGGTGAATGTTCGTAACTCTTTCAAAATAGGTTCGGGAAAACTATTTACGGATTTTTACGTGGTYAGCGGACCAAGAGAAGAGGAAGAAGAAGCTGAGGATGGTGAACTAGTCGAAGGTGGACATGGTTCTATTCCTGAAGTGGGTTTTGAATCAGGCAAAGGCGATAACAACAGTGACAAAGCCTTCGGCGGTCGAGTTGCCTATGCTTTTTTACCGTCAATTGAAGTCGGATATTCATTCTATAACGGCGCTTATTCAAATGATGCAAGCTTGGATTATTCTGCCACGGCAATTGATTTTAATTGGATCGGTACTTACGCGAGTGTTCGAGGTGAAATCATAGAAACCAGCACCGATTTTCTTGATGAAGATGATGGCGAAATCGATGTATTCGATCGYGGCGGTTGGTACGTTCAAGGGAGTTGGCAGATGCGTCAATTGGGAAAAGACGCGTTTAATCCAGTTGAACTTGTTTTGAGGTATTCAGAAATTAATGATGCCTTAGAAGGTGAACGCTGGACTGTCGGAATGAACTATTGGCTTGGATCTAGTGCGGCATTAAAGATCGCTTATGAAGACACCACTCTTGAAGATGGTGATACGGATAATCGCATTTTTGTTCAGCTCGCTTTCGGCTTTTAATTGGAGAATATCATGAAAAAACTAACGATACTTTTACTTTCTTTGAGCGGTTTTTTGTCCGTCTTTTCAATTAATGCAGAGCATGCCAGTGACCCATCTTTAGTTGCTGAAGGTGCAAAGCTCTATAGCGAAAATTGTGGTCGATGCCATAACGCCCGACCCGCCTCAGATYATACTAAAAGAGAATGGTCCGTGGTTATGCCTCATATGAGAGAAAAGGCACATATGACTGGTACAGAGTCGCTTGCCGTAGAAGCTTTTATAGCGAGTACTTTAACGGCCGATGTTCGCAATGACATGATGAGCAACAGTGAATCCGTTGTTGAACGTTCAGGAGAGATTCTTGTAAAGCAGTTTGGGTGCCAAGGCTGTCACATACTTAAAGGTGTAGGTGGAACCATGGGACCGGCTCTGGATAATGTGGTTGATACAAAAGGACGAGAATATATACTAAAAAAGTTAAGAGATCCAAAATTTGATAACGCTGCCTCAGCTATGCCTCAGTTCCCGATGAGTGAAAAAGAATTGGAGTCTATCATAAAGTTTATGAGTAAAGATTGATCTCTCATTAGGTTTGAGGGTTTAGTAGTGAAACCGGAGATTTTTTGCTTTTGTATTTCTCTTAGGTTTAGATGTGTCAATTTTAAGTCGGTTTAATGTTTGTTCTCATAGGACTACAGAGTTGATACTACCGGTTGTAAAACAAAAGCGAGAGTAAAAATGATATCTGTCTTTATTTGTAAAAGAAGATGGTTAAACTAAAATATATTTGGAGAAATATTATGAAAACGAATCAATTAAAATTATTTATTGCGATGCTCTTTGTCGTTTTTCTTTCTAGTTGCGCTGGTAGTTTTAAACACGATTACCTTATGAAAGGACAAGTCATTGATGTCAAAGATAATGACGATATTGTTGTATGCGTTGGGACCGATGACGGTGCTAAAGTTGGACAGATGTTGAATGTCTATCGATTTATAGAGAGACACCCAGATATCGAAAGTCCGGATCAATATGCTCGCGTAGATGTTGGTAAAGTTGTTATTGAAGAAATCGTTAACGAACATTATGCGATTGCAAAAATTATTGATGGATCAATAGAGAAATACGACACCGTTCAGTTAGTCTCTCAATAATAACTTGTCCTACCTAGGTATTGATAACTTGCTTGGGTAGGTTTTTCCAGAATAAGTTGATATTTGTTTTGATTTTATTGAAGATATGCGCGATGGAAAATCAATTGAAAGTTTAATATCTTAAGACTTCGCTGAGCGTTATGTTGTTAGAAGTGGTGGAGACTTGGAGCAAATACTTGATGGAGTGGTAATCTCAAAAGGAAAAACGCTTATAATCAAAAAAATATTTTAGATTGAATAATGCATACTCTGTAAAGTCGCAATTTCCAATGATTGATACCAACATTGAAACTAGTATAAAGAGTGATTTAAATTGATTAACTTTTATTTCATTAACTTAGGGTGCATTAGTAGCTCTTTTATTAAAATAAAACCTTGACCTGTGTCTTACACCTAGGTGTATTCTTGTTGTCAGATGAGATTGATGACTATGTCAATGACAGAAATAACCGCAAGGTAGTGACAATGAAAGTGAGTGAATTAGCACAATCTTTAAATATTACWCTGGATACTGTTCGGTATTACTCTCGAGCCGGGTTTATCACGCCAGAAAAAAATAGTATTAATGGCTATAAAGATTATTCAAGTAGAGACAAAGTGAGATTACAGTTTATTGTTAATGCTCGTCAAATTGGCTTTTCAGTAAAAGATATTGAGAAAATCTTACAACTTGCWAAAGAGCAAGACAGTGCCTGCGCATTGGTTAGAAAACTCATCGAAGAAAGGTTACAACAAACCGAAGTAAAATTCCAGCAGGTTAAATCATTACGCAATAAAATGCGAGCTGCGGTTGAGCAATGGCAACTGCTCCCCGATCAAACTTCTTCAAACGAAATAATTTGCCATTTAATCGATTCCTTTACTCAACAGAGTAACGATAAAAAATCCAAAAACTCAAAGAGGGTGACAAAATGAATGATCCCGTATGCAGTATGTATGTAACTAAAGATAGTGATTTTAAAAGTGAATTTAATTCCAAGAATTATTATTTTTGTAGTCAAAAGTGTCAAAGAAAATTTGATTTGTCTCCTGCTGAGTATATCAAAAAAGAATGTTGTGGCCATTGTGATTTAGATGAGGATGCTCCGGTAAAAGGTGTGACTCACGCAGATCATAGTGCAATTTATACCTGCCCGATGCATTTGGAAATAGAGCAAGTCGGCCCTGGGAATTGCTCTAAATGTGGTATGGCGCTCGAATTGAAAGATATTCCATTGGTGCAAAGTAAAACGCAATATACCTGCCCAATGCACCCTGAAATATTGCAGGACGAGCCGGGGAATTGCCCTAAATGTGGTATGACACTAGAGCCAACTGTGGTCACTATCGAAGAAGATAATCCGGAATTAGATGATATGACTAGGCGTTTTAAGTGGAGCGCGGTACTCGCCATTCCAGTTTTCCTTTTAGCAATGATTACCGATTTGACACCTCAGTGGTTACCAGCTGGTTTGTCGATGCAATCAGTTCAATGGATAGAGTTTTTACTAGGATCGCCAGTGATTGTTTGGGGAGGTTGGCCGTTTTATGTGAGAGCTGTGCAATCAGTGAGAACATGGAATCTCAACATGTTTACTWWWWKSKRTTKRKGYKKKWMTKKYRYKKATGTTTNNAGYATTATYGCGMTKYTKATYCCTAAYKTWTTYCCMMMWRARWTSMWRACSGAKKATRGTRYKGTYCATGTTTATTTTGAAGCTGCAGCCGTTATTGTAACATTAGTTTTGTTAGGTCAAGTGCTAGAGTTACGGGCGCGCTCTCAAACGAATACCGCAATTAAACTGCTACTTGGCTTAGCACCAAAAAATGCTCTAATTATCAGAGAAAATGGCGATGAAGAAGATATTTCTCTTGAACATGTTAATGTGGGAGATAAATTAAGAATTAGACCGGGTGAAAAAATTCCAGTTGATGGTATCGTTTTAGTGGGAAAAACAAGCGTAGATGAATCTATGGTGACTGGCGAACCTATTCCTGTGACTAAGATAGCAAAAGACCGATTGATTGGTGCAACGGTGAACGGCACTGGAAGTCTGATCATGAAAGCTGAAAAAATCGGTTCGGATACCTTGTTATCGCAAATTGTTAAAATGGTCGCAGATGCACAACGATCTCGTGCTCCGATCCAAAAAATGGCTGATACCGTTGCCGGTTATTTTGTACCCATAGTGGTAGCAATTGCATCCTTAGCCTTTGCGGTTTGGTATCTTTGGGGGCCAGAGCCTGCACTGGCTTATGCTCTTATTAATTTTGTAGCGGTACTGATTATAGCTTGTCCTTGTGCGTTAGGTCTTGCGACACCTATTTCAATCATGGTGGGCACTGGACGTGGCGCATTGGAAGGTGTTTTAATTAAAAATGCGGAGTGTCTTGAAATTCTAGAAAAAGTGGATACGTTAGTTGTTGATAAAACGGGTACATTAACTGAGGGTAAACCTAAATTAGTCAGTGTAATTGTTAATCAAGGTTTTGAAGAGCCGAAGATTTTGGGTTGGATTGCTGGGCTAGAAAAACAAAGCGAGCATCCTTTAGCTGAGGCAATTGTTGCAGGTGTAAAGGAAAAACATATCGACTTAATTGATGTTAAAGAGTTTCAATCAATTACCGGTATGGGAGTGATTGCGTCAATTGAGAATCAATCGTTGGCATTAGGTAATCGTAAGCTGATGGAGAAGGTTGGTACGTTAGAAMWTMWTSAWWAAWWWKWCGGATTWYTKWWNCMKKYTGMWWGTWWMMSAKYNTRATNNTYAARCGGTTATATTATTTTCAGTTAACCGTCAACCAGCTGCACTAATTGGTGTCGCTGATCCCATTAAAGCATCAAGCCCCGATGCAATAGCACAACTTCACAAACAGGGTATTCGCGTGGTTATGTTAACAGGAGATAATGCAATCACTGCAAGAGCAGTGGCTGATAAGTTAAATATTGATGAAGTTAAAGCAGATGTTTTACCAGAACAAAAAGCGGAAGCAGTAAAAGCATTACAGGCCGAAGGAAAAATAGTAGCGATGGCAGGAGACGGTATTAATGATGCACCTGCATTGGCTCAAGCACAAGTGGGTATTGCCATGGGAACGGGCACCGATGTTGCCATGGAAAGTGCCGGAGTCACATTAGTGAAAGGAGATTTACGAGGTATTGTTAAAGCTATTGTTTTAAGTCGTGCAACCATGAAAAATATTCGACAGAATTTATTTTTTGCATTCATTTATAATTCGTTAGGAGTTCCTGTGGCTGCCGGTGTGTTATATCCATTTTTCGGGATCTTGTTGTCGCCAGTGATTGCCGCTGCKGCAATGAGTTTTAGTTCCGTTTCAGTGATCGTTAATGCGTTAAGATTGAAAAATCAATCTTTAAAATAGCTTAAATTATAGAAACTTGAATTCAAGTAATGAAATAAAACTATTTATCGGAGAAAGAAGGAAAAATACTATTGAGTTGATTGTAAAGGTCTGGTTAAAGACACCTATCTAACCAATTTGAAATCACATCGCCAACAATCATCAATTGGAACACCACAAGGTGCCGTTATYTCGCYATTATTAGCGAATATTTATCTGCACTATAGTTTTTCTCTGGTTGAATAAACAGCGAAARTTKGCRCGAGGAGATGTGACTATTATTCGATACRCTGATGATGCGRTYTTKGGATTTCAAAAATACYAAACGCACYAGACAAATCACTCAACTTAAACGGATCAGGCTTGAACTTCGGAAAGGATTGCATGACAAACCTTGGATGTATTTACTTTTGGCTAAGAATTACAGAACGTTTAGAGAAGTAACCTTTTTGTCTTGGAAAAATGCAGTAGTGGCACTCGACAGTGCATTAAGATTGTGTTTTTGTTTAATCCATTGATGTCAGTATCTGATACTGCTCTGGCGTTAATTCAGGTAACTTTTGCAAAAAAGCGACCATAGCCCATATTCTTTGATCATCATGTGTAATTCCCCAAGCCGGCATGCCTGAAGATTTTATACCATGTTTTATTACCCAAAATTGGCGTTTGGCAAGCATATCAGTATATCTAGTGTCTTTACTACCTCCATCATGCTCGTGTTCATCCTGTTTAAGGGATAAATTTACTGGACTTGGGTATAAACCTAAACTCATATCACTTTCTGTTTGACCTGGTTTTAAATGACAGSCTGTGCACATAGCATTGTAATCTGCACCGCCAGATAATAATAAATCAGGGTCACTTAGTGAGGGTACTGTKATACCCGCWGAAGCTCTTYYAATCGATCTTTCACGMGCTTGCTCTAAYACCCAATAAACTACAGGGTTATGAGGCACATCAGCACCKATAGATAYGATACCTGAATAAATAAATAGACTAGCACCAACTATACCCGCCAATCCTAGAAATAATAGAAGTTTAATCGTTTTCATTTGTTCTTCCGTAATGTTCCATAAAATTAATTGAGGTTAAGACCTAACCATTAAGCTAAGCCCCAACAAAACCCATCGAAGATAATTTAGTGATTATTGTSATCACTTTTATCTTTTTGCTGTTTTTTCATAYCATTACTTTTCATTTTYCCATGATCCATCATTTTATGSTCCATTTTTCCAWCTGACTTCTTTYTATCAACTTTAGCTTCATGMTCCATCATTTTAGCYTGCCTATCGCATTTCTTCATCATAGCCATCATCACCGGATCGGYTTTATCCATTTTTTTATTATCTTTTKTCATTTTTTCCATCTCAGCACAATTAGCCTTCTCAGGTTTTTTCATGTGCTCCTTAGGATCATGTGCTAATGCGGAAAATGAAARGCTAATAAGTATCGTTGTAGAGAGTAATATTAGATTGATTTYTTTCATGATAAYTATCCTTTTAGTTAAATACTATTTTATGGTTAAACTTTTCTGACTTTAATTVTTGCCAGAATCTAGTGGCTTTGCTTNTTNGNTTTATAGTCACGTGATGACTAGTGTGTATGTACCACTTTCCATTGACTATCTATTAAGCGAAACAGGAAGGTTTGATAGCCTGACTTATCAAACTTTCGGTCACTATTTTTCACCTTGCCCTTGACTAAAAAGGCAAAAAAAAAACTAGTCAATTAACCTGACTAGCTTTTTTATATTATTGAAAAATAATCAATAATTCATACTTTTATTAGAAACGTAGTTTTACTGTTACATAGGCATGACGTCCTGTTGTCAAGTATGTACGAGGGTCAGTGTTATCACTAAAACCGCCTTCTACAAATGGTGGATCTACATCGAAAACATTATTCATACCAACAGTTAAAGTTACATTTTCATCATAAGGATAGGTAAATCGTACGTTTTGGGTAAGTTGTGAATCAATCGTGCGAATGATTTGTGTACCATTATCAACATACCAGTTTTCWTCAACTTCACCTATATAACGGAATGMGTAACTTGCAGWCCAATCATCASTAGYYAATGCGACAKWAACRTTTGTTYTCCASTCWGGGAAGTTACCMKCACCACCTYTAGCACYRTCGWMGAAAAAACCAGCAYYAYTAAYKATATCGCCATTCGCTTGCKYAACATCGTAGGTATCATAGAACGTACTRTCTAAGTTCACAGATAATTKACCCATTKCWAKSYKTGTARWGTAGCKAGCGCTGAAGTCATAACCTKWAGATAMKACACCACCAAYGTTAAKYGTACGATTATTTATCGMWYTTGAATTACCRTATAAGCTAGGAACTTCAGGGCCGCTACGTTCAATTAGGTCACAATGTTCACCCGTAGCCGCACAGCTATTAAGGATTAATTGCTCACCTAACGTGCTGATTGCATTAGTTACTTCAATGTTCCAGTAATCTAGAGTTAAAAATACGCCTTCAATAAATTCGGGACTGTATACTAAACCGACCGTATATATATCCGCTTCTTCAGGTTCTGTTTTGTCATTACCTCCTCGTGTAGAAGACAAAATTGCACCAAGTGGTGTAAAACCACCTGGGGGAACACCGTCGGCAATACAGAATGGCGTTGGATTAACGCTACAAGGATCAACAACTTGTGGGCCAAAATTAGAAGTTCCGGCGAATAAATTAGATATTGATGGTGCACGAAATGCTGTTGACGCCGTACCACGAAGGATTAAGCCAGCTCCAGGCTCCCACCGAATACCTACTTTATAGTTAGTTGTGTTAGTTGAATTACCAAACACCTTGTATTTAGAATAACGACCTGCTAAGTCTAAATCTAAAGATTCGACAATAGGAATGGTTGCTTCAATGTATGCTTCGTCAACCTCATAACTACCGGAAGTAGGGGTGCGAGTTCTATCAGAGGATGTAGTACCTAATGCAACTAACGCATCTGGGGAATCTGAACCTTTTTCTGTTCTGCTTTCAATACCAAAAGCGACGCCTACCGGACCAGCTGGAAGTTCATATGCCAAACCAGACATTGAAGCCGCAATTAATTGTTGCTCGTTCGTTCCTATATCTTGTGCTGTAAACGAGATGTAATCGATCATGTCTTGTGTAGCGGCGGTAGCAGTCCCTGGCGTACCAAATATATTTAACGACACACAATCAGCATTTGGATTAGCCACGGTACCACAGACAACTTGACCCGTTGCTGGATCAAGGAAAGATGGACCTGTTGCAAAAGCAAGTTTATCAAAGTTGAGATCACCGAAGGCAGTAGTTATGGCAGTGTTAGCACCGAAGCTATAATAGACTTCGTAATCCCAATCGCCGTCAAATAGATCACCCTGTATAGCAAACATGGCACGTACCGTGTCGTTTTGATATAAAGTATCACGTTGACCGGCTTCCACTAATCGCCGACGCCAGTCCTGAATTTCTACAGTCTGACCCGCACCAAGAGGACTATCACTAGTAGTTCTTGGACCTTGAGTAATATTGTAATAGTTATCAGCACTATAAGGTGCACCCGCATAACCATAGAATACTAATGGCGCAAGTGATGCTGGTGCGATTTTTAAGGCTGATTCACGACGGTTAAAGCTTAATTCTGTTGTGATACGTAGTGAATTATTTATTTCGTAATTGCCCGCAACAAAAATACCGTATTTTTCTGATGGCGTAAGATGATAATTTCCTTCTTGATAGTTCCAAGGGTCTATAGCTTGATCCCAACAGCGAAATTCTCCATCTGCGGTATCAACAGGTGACGAAGCAGATTGACCTGGCCCATTAGCAGCGCCCCGTGTAACTTTACGACACTTTCCATCGCCGTCAACAAAGGGACCATCGATACCGGCATATTGCCCCCAGGGTGGAGCCGAAGAACCTTTTAGTTCAAATGTACCGTCAGGATTTAGGTCACGTACAACAGAAGACCAATCACGATCGCGATTCCATTGTGGACCTAGTTCAGTGTAGTAAGCATTAACCACCACATTACCTTTTTCTGAGGAAGCCCCTAGGGTTAAATCAAACGATTTAGTCTCGCCATCTCCATTTTTAGTACTAGCATCGTAAGTTGAGTTGAATTCCAGACCTTCGAAATCGTCGCGGGTGATGATGTTTATAACGCCAGCTATAGCGTCAGAACCATAGATAGCCGATGCACCGTCTTTTAAAACTTCAATACGTTCAACCATTGAAGTGGGAATACTACTCATATCTACAGAGCTGTCTGCGCCTGTACCAGAGCCAACCATACGACGACCATTTAAAAGTACTAAAGTACGTTGTGCGCCTAACCCGCGAAGAGATACACGCACCGCACCAGAGCCTTTATCATTAACATTCGCGTTTTCGCCTGCACCAGCTACAGATGGTATCTTTTGTAGCAAATCTCCCATATTTGTAATGCCCGTTGCAACGAGTTGGACACGAGTAATTACTTGAATTGGGTTAGCGCCTTCCATATCGGCACGTTTAATACGTGATCCGGTTATTATAAGACGTGGTGAGTCTTCGTCTTCTTGCTCCTGTTCGGCGGCAATGGTTGGCATTGCTACGCAAGTCACCCCCATTAGAAGAATTAAGCTTTTTAATTTATTATTTAGCATGTTTTAATTCCTTAGATAGTTTTAGTTGGTCGATATGATTTTTTAAGCTAACTGGTAAACCAATTTGACTTTGAATCAAGTTGTAAGGTCATTTTAAATCCCATTTCATTATTATATTATGCGAAATGAACGTTTCAGTGTAGAGATTAGACCTGTCACTAAGATGACACACACATGACAAAGCTGTAATCTTCGTGTCATGTTGCTGTTGTGATTGATATTGCATAGTATTAACAGAGGCAATAGTGAATAAAGTTAATAAAAGGAAGAGAATGCGTTTACTCGTCGTTGAAGATGAAACCAAAACCGGTAATTACTTAAAGCTAGGCTTAAGCGAAGCTGGCTTTCAAGTTTCATTAGCAGATAATGGTCTTGATGGTCATCATCTAGCGATGACCGAATTATTTGATGTCATTATATTAGATGTGATGCTGCCTGATATATCGGGCTGGCGAATTTTACAGTCGTTGCGTGAAGCACATAATGATACACCCGTATTATTCTTATCTGCTCGCGATAGTGTTGATGACAGAGTAAAAGGGCTTGAGCTTGGCGCTGATGATTATTTGATAAAGCCGTTTGCCTTTTCTGAAGTATTAGCAAGAGTGCGCACCCTTATTCGTCGTGGTGGGACACAAAGAATTGAAGATATACTCAAAATTGCAGATTTAGAAATGGATATTCCAAAGCGAAAAGTACAACGTGCAGGTAAACGCATTTACCTCAGTAATAAAGAATTTAGCTTACTTGAATTATTAATCCGCCATGAAAGTGAAGTGTTACCGCGCTCACTTATTGCTTCCCAAATTTGGGATATGAATTTTGACAGTGATACCAATGTCATTGAYGTCGCAATTAGAAGACTAAGAGGGAAAGTAGACGATGAYTTTTCAGTAAAGCTGATTCATACCGTTCGGGGTATGGGTTATAGATTAGAGGTAGATATAGATGAAAGCTAAATTTCGACCAATGTCACTGACTTTAAGAGTTGTGTTATTTGTAGCAATAACCGTTGTGTTTAGCCTTTCATTTATAGGAATATTGATCGATAGTTCTATTAACCATCACTTTTCTCAGCAAGACAATGGTGAGCTTAAAGTCATTAATAATTCAATTGAAAATATTTTGTCCCAAAATCATGATACGAAAAACTTACTCGTCACAAATTTATCAAGTGCAGTTGCTGGCCATCACGGCGTCTATTACCAAGTTAATACTTCAAAAGGGGATTTTATATATAGTAATTCAACTAAAAATTTTAGCTACTTAAGTCAGTCTCTTCCGTCAGTGATAGGTTTTAGCAGTGAAAATATATCACGACAGCGAGTCGGAAAATCTATGTTCAGAGTGTTGGTTACTAATTATAAAAACCAATATTCCAGTTACAAAATCACAGTCGCTATTGATATGCATTTTCATATAGCGTTTTTAACTCAATTCAGACAAAGCTTGTGGGTTATYATGAYAGGTTCGGGGTTACTTGTTTTGCTAGCGGCTTGGTTCGCTGTTCATCAAGGTYTAAACCCTTTACGCGGCCTGAGTAAAAATATACGTGATATTCAAACCAATAAAATGGATGTCAGGCTAGAGGAAAATAACATTCCTATAGAACTTGTAAATATGGTGCAATCATTTAATTCGATGCTCGACAGGCTACAAAAAGGGTTTATACGTTTATCCAATTTTTCTACTGATATTGCTCATGAATTAAGAACACCACTGACGAATATATTTACCCAAAATCAGGTAGTCCTAACTAAACCTAGAAAGCTCGAAGAATATAAGGATGTGCTATTTTCTAACCTTGAAGAACTTGATCGGYTAACTAAAATGGTTAGTGATATGTTGTGGTTAGCAAAAACACAAAATGGATTAATAAAGCCTAAACAACAAGTATTAAACTATGATACAGAAGTAGATGTAGTATTTGAGTACTTTGATGCCTTAGCAGAGGATGGAAATATTACATTTGTAAAGCAAGGGGAAAATTTAGATTTTTACTGCGACAAATTACATTTCCGCCAATTATTATCAAACCTTTTATCAAATGCTCTTAGATACACACCACGAGGTTCATCGATAACAGTAAATAGTGAAAAAATAGACGCTGCCCAAATTTGTATCTCAGTCATAAACCCAGGAGAAAAAATAGCACCAGAACATTTACCCTACCTATTTGATCGTTTTTATCGCCCCGATAAATCAAGACAGCGACATAGAGATGGCTCTGGATTAGGACTTTCGATTGTCAAAGCAATAGTGAAAGCAAATGGTGGTAAAATAGTTGTAACTTCCAATGAAAATACGTGCTTTAGAGTTTATTTGGATCTAGTAAAAGACTGAGTATTTAGAGCTTTATTTGTAAGCGTCCAGGCATAGACACCTAGCTTTTAAATGGTGTCTTCTAAATTAACATTCCAAGGCATCAAGTATTCAATATGGTCAGGTTTCTTCGGTAATTCTTCTAGCAAATGCATTAAATAGTTAAACGATGTCAATCCCTTGGCTTTGGCTGTTTCGATTAGACTGTAAAGATTAGCACTGTCATTATCGCCACTGACGGTATTGCAGAACATCCAGTTTTTACGACCAATAACGAAGGGCTTTATTGCTCGCTCAGCACGATTGTTATCAATATTGATGTCACCACTTTTGATTATGAAACATCCAATGTTTTAAGTGTTTGATGCTATATTTGCAATAGATTCACTGATTTTTATTGGGATCCCTCAGGATGTCGCAATTGCGTTAATCTTTTGTGTATTTCTGCAATTACTGATTCAGCACTCCAATGCCGATATCAAAACCGGTTGGTTTAGGCATGTTTTTGCTACTGCAGAGATCCATCGATTCCACCATTTAAAAGGAAAAGCGGGTGACGTTAATTTTGCATTATTTTTTTCAGTTTGGGATCGTTTTTTAGGAACAAGCTATTTTGTCCAACGAGAGCAATATACAAATATTGATATCGGCATAGAAATGCCGGGTTATCCTAAACATYATTGGCAACAAATTTTAGAACCGTTCGGATTGAGTTCTAAAAATAGGTTTCTGAGGATATCAGACTAAAAAAGGGAAGGGGTTTAATTAATAATAAAAGAAAATTTAGAAAGGTTGTTTAATTAATAAACGGATAACGTCTGCAATATTTTCAAATTCAGGATGTAGTTCAGAGAGTTCATCTAACAAAGGAAAAGCTCTTTCTGCTGCACCTTTAACTTCATTAATTGCCAGTTCTATCTTTTTGCTATTAAGTCCGCAATGTTGTCTCGCAAACTGTTCTAGCACTTTCCACTTAGGCCAGCGTTTTGATCCGGTCAAAGTCAGCGCCATGGTATCGTTAGCAATATAGGGTATTGTACTAACAATATCAAAAATGGGGGCTAATTGACGTTCGGTTTCTGGAAAAGTTCCTTGTTGATAATTTTTTAAATTATTATAAATCACGCCACTATTTTTTAAATGAGCATCACCATTACGTACTAAAATATTGACTAATGTCAATTTAAAAAAATCATATAGGGCTTGCTGTTGATGTACTGGAGAAACAAACTGGCGGATTGTATTGGTACAAGATTCCAAACTAGCATCATATTTCTCGCGAGTCGTTTTACCTTGTAATACACAAAAATCTTCAAATCCTAATGATAAATTATTTGTTTTATCGTCAATCTCCGTAGTTTGAATATCAAAACGTTTACTCACCAGTAATTTACCGTTGTCGCTTAAATGAAACTCAGCCACATTCAAACCAGCATGGCGAGCAATGGTTAGACAAACCATTTCATTACAACCTAACTCTGGGAATTCAGCTCCCCAACTTTTTACAATATATGATTGAAGAGGCAATGTCGCCTTCGTTTTCAAGTTTAATAATACCTTCGGTTGTACACCAGCAACGCCCGAACTTGTAGCAAATTGTTGCATCAGTTGGTTAAATAAGGTGGCATCTTCACTAGCTAAAAGCGTTTTTAGATCTGGGGTAGCTAAGTTTTGATCAATTAATTTTTGATCCGCAATTGCATAGGCAAGACGTCCAATTTGATTGACCCCTAACAGAGCAAGCATGGTTAAATCATCGCTTCCATATTGTTTTGCGGTTGCACGTTCAATAGCTTGACGAAGATGACCTTCTGGTAAATTCATCTGGAATATCGGGTGTAAGTGATTAAATGAATAACTTTCAGCTCTCAATGGCATGGTGAGAGATAACGCTTCGGAAGAGCCATGATGATAAGCAAATATATATTTATTTAATTCGTTAACTAATCGACCAGATAGTTCCGGGTTGTTTAAACCAACTTCTCTCAATACAGGCTTAAGATATACATCAATGTTAGCCATTAACTTTCGCCTTCAGATGAACGAGTTATCATATTATTCTTATTTTGCAAATCATCTAAAGTAGGCAATCCAACAGTAGTGAGAGTAATCGATCTACCCAGCAGTTGTAACACTCTTTGAACTTTCCTGATCCCTATATCGGAGTAGTCATTACGCTCAAACGCACCAACAGTTGTGCGATCTAATCCTGATAGTTCAGCAAGACGCTTTTGCGTCCAACCTTTTTCCTTTCTCAGTCGTTTTACCTCATTACCAATATTATTTATATCGTTGTAATTTATATTATTCATTTTTAGATGGGTTGTCTAAATACAAGATGATGATTATATTCAACATTATAAAGATTTACAATAGTATGTTGAATATAACCATCTAAAATACAGTTTGCGCTGGGTGAATTGATGACCTTCGATGAATCATGTGAATTGTCTAAAATTAGGAATTGAAATAGTTAAACAAGGCTACGCCCGTATGGTTATCGCTCTGGTCTTAATTAGTGTGGGAGAAATTTCTGTTAAGTGAGTTTTGGATTATTTGTAGAAATACATAAGTAACCGACAAATTGGATGGCTTACTAGAATATTTCGATTGTCCAGATCTCAGGAGCTTGGTGCGCCTCTTCAATCAATTTTTGATGCTTAATGATCTTTTCTAAAATGATATTCTTAGATTGATTGCCACATCGCAACCATACGATCAAAGGTGGTCCACCGAGCAACATACTTTGCTCGTAAAAGTCGGCATCTTGGGTGACGATGGTATAGTTTTCTTGTGTGGCGTATTCCCAGATTTCTCGATCATTGGCTTCATTTAAATTTAATAAGGCTATTTGAGTACTGTTTGGATAGGCATCTTGCAAAGCTGGTACAATCCGACGTGATAGATTTTCATCTAACAGTAATTTCATGCCGCATTAACGGCGATTAAGTGCTGCTCTCTTTCAGCGGCATAAGCTAAACAAGCGTGGATCTGCTCTCGGGTCAATTCAGGGAAGTCCTCAACAATTTCCTCTCGACTCATACCATTAGCAAGCCATCCAAGCACATCATAAACGGTGATCCGAGTGTTCTTTACACAGGGTTTACCACTTCGTTTACCCGGTGTTATTTCTATAAAATCTTGATAGTTCATCTGACGATTTTTCCTATTTATGTTTCGGTAAAACTATATCATAGATCATAGTGCAGATTTTGGCTCGTCTTGCAGTTCATCATTTTCCTTAAATYRTRCTKWWWMWSRMKAWTWNNCAKTKSTKKAWKYWSWYKYWTATGACTTTGTTTACATTTTTTCCATGATTATTCAAAAGGTAAAGTTGCTCGATCCCAATGTCACTAGAATTATTAATCAAACAATTAGGCAAATGGATTTAAACTGGTTTATAATGAGAATCATTCTCAATAAGGTTTACAGTTTTCTGGTTAATAATGAATACAAGTTTAAAAATGTTAGTATTAAATAAGTTCTCCTTAGTTAAACGCTTAAAAATGTTTGGTGGAACTTTAGCTATTCTTTTGTGCGTAAGTTATTCACATGCTGAATCGGCATTTCAAGAACAAGAACAGGTACAAGAACACCAGCAAGATCAGCGTCAACTTTTACAGTTGGTCGAATACATTGGCGTCGATTACAGTGCTGCGGTTCAAGATGGCCAAATTGTTGATCAAGGTGAATATCGTGAAATGCAAGATTTTGTGGCGATTATTGTTGAAAGCTTTGAAAAAAGGAGCAAATCTCAGCCGTCTTTGCTTGCACTTGCTAATAAACTTAGCGAAGCGATTGATCTTAAGCATTCGATAACGGATATACAAAGTTTCACCACATCTTTAAAAAGACAATTACTAGAAAATTCACCTCAATTATCTTTGCCTAAAACTTTATTAGCAGAAAATGAAGTACAACAGATTTTTGCTAATCAATGCGCAAGTTGCCACGGTGAATCGGGTCAAGGTAATGGCATTTTAGCAAAAGGTCTTACGCCGGAACCTACTGATTTCACCGATCAAGAAAGAGCAATGAATCGCTCAATTATGGGGCTGTATGATGTGATTTCTGGTGGTTTGGATGGAACCGCAATGTCTGGATTTACCCAGTTGAATGATCAGCAACGTTGGTCTTTAGCATTTCATGTTGGCGGTATGGCATTTACTGATGCATATACGGGTTCGGCAAATACGGGCAGTGAATTATTGAGCGCTGAATCATCTGTATCTCTTACTAGCTTGGTGAATTTTAGCCCCAAAGAAATTTTAGATGGTGAGAGCAATAGCAATGACAAAAACAAAAGCGACAATCAGAATTTAAGCGAAACAATTAAACAACTACGTGCCAATCCGTTACCGTTATTTCTAGAACCAAGTGATCCCTTTGAAATAGCGTTAAAGCAATTGAATGAAGCAGCGCTAGCTTATCAAAACAACAACTTTGAACGAGCTAATAATCTTGCTGTTAGTGCCTATTTAGATGGCTTTGAGTTAGTTGAAAATAGCTTAGATATTCATGACAAATTATTAAGAAAGGATATAGAGGCGAGACTACTCAATTTACGCAGGTTATTAAAAGTTTCCGGTAATGATTTGTTAGTTGAGCAATCAATCGCAGAAATTATAGAATTGCTAACGAAAGCTAAAAAACGAGTCAACGACTCTTCAATGTCTGATTTAGCTTTGTTTAGCGCTAGTTTTATTATTTTATTACGGGAAGGTTTAGAAGCGTTATTGGTGGTGTTAGCACTCTTCACCATTCTAGTAAAATCGAAAAAGGAATCAGCCATAAAATTTATTCATTATGGTTGGATTTCCGCTTTAGTTTTAGGTCTTTTTACCTGGTACACCGCGCAATATTTAATTGCGATTAGTGGTGCTAGCCGCGAAATTATGGAAGGCGTAGCGGCAATGCTGGCGGCAGTTATATTGTTTTATGTTGGTTTTTGGATGCACAGTAAATCTCAAGCTTCACAGTGGCAACAATATATCCAAGAGAATATAAACAAAAGTTTAACCACCGGGACTTTGTGGGGAATTTCGGGGCTCGCCTTTATTGCGGTTTATAGAGAGGTTTTTGAAACGGTTTTATTTTATCAATCATTAATGACCCAGTCCGCTGAGTCACAAGAAATGGTTTTACTCGGCGGATTTGTGTTTGCATCTTTAATATTGATCTTGTTAGCTTGGCTGATGATTAAATATTCAGTCAAGTTACCAATAGGTCGTTTTTTCTCCTCAACTAGTTATTTATTGTTGTTATTATCTTTTGTACTGATTGGTAAGGCTGTTTCTGCATTGCAAGAGGCGGCGATTTTTTCAATTTCGCCAATGCCAATTAGTTATGAATTAGAATGGCTAGGAATAAATTCGACTTGGCAAAGTTTTGCTGCACAATTTATTATATTAATGTTATCGCTTGGGCTGATTTTAAAAACACAATTTAAAGCCAAAGCGTAAAAACAAAAGAGTTAAAAACAAAAAAGAGTTAAAAACAAGACGCGCTCTACTTTGACAAGTTAGAGCGTCAATAATTGTCCAACAATTGCGGTTGCGCCCATCGCTAATGCTCCCCAAAAAGCAACTCGCAAAGCGCCAACTCGTTTGCTTGCGCCTCCCGCTTTAGCGGCGATACTGCCTAATCCAATTAAGCTGATAAGACTACAAGTTGCAACGATAGTTATTAGCTCGTTTGATGGTGAAAAATAAGCAGCGATTAGTGGTAAACCCGCTCCCAACGTAAAAGACACGGCAGAAGTTCCTGCCGCCATTAAAGGTTGAGCGTTAGTTCGTTCATAAATACCCAATTCATCGCGCAAATGAGCGCCAAGTGCATCGTGCTCCATTAATTGTGTTGCCACTTGTGCCGCTAAAGACTCATCAAGTCCTCGTTCAACATAAATATCAGCTAATTCTTTTAATTCGTATTCACTATGATGTTCTAAATGATGTTTTTCTAATTCTATATCCGCTTTTTCAGTATCGGCTTGTGAACTAACAGAAACATATTCGCCAGCCGCCATAGACATAGCGCCAGCGACTAAACCCGCAATACCGGCAATCATGATTTGATCATGTGTAGCCGATGCGGCCGCTACACCGATTAATAAGCTAGCGGTAGAAACTATCCCGTCATTAGCGCCCATGACTGCGGCGCGGAGCCAGCCAACTCTGTGAGAGCGATGTAAGTGATTGAGGGGTTCTGAGTTTGTCAAAATAAAGGCTTCCAGATTGAAAGGCAAAATCTTATTTTTTATGCCATTAGATTATGGATATTATTCTGCTTTTTAAGTCGAGTAAAGAGCCTTTACATTATAAAAAACGATTTTGTCAAAAGAATGATAAATTTCTTGACTCTAGACCATAGTCTAGGGTTTATAATTGCTAATAATTCGGACAAGCTCCTACTGACGGACACTTTGATGAAAACCCTAACCATTGGAAAACTAGCGAAATCTTGCAAAGTCAAAATTGACACTGTGCGCTATTATGAAAAAGTTGGATTATTAATTCCCGTTGATCGCTCCGAGTCAGGTTATCGGGTTTATGACCAAAGTAGTGTTAAACAGTTACGTTTTATCCGAAAAGCACAAAGTTTGGGATTTAAACTTCAAGAAACGAAAGATCTATTAGAACTCAGCCGAGATAGTGAAGCTGATTGTGGTGATATTAGAGATACCGCAAAATTGAAAATTAAAGAAATTGAACTCAAAGTGCAGGACTTACTTCGTATGAAAAATGGATTAGCTGAGTTAGCAGAATATTGCCCCGGTAAAGGTAAACCATTAGAAGACTGTGGGATTTTGGCGCATTTTTATCAGGAAGAAAAAGAGCTGGCTAATGAATAATAAAAATTTAGTACCTTTATCGATTCTTCTAATGTTGATTGGTTTATTTAATGCAAAGCTTGAGGGGGCGCCCATTACATTCAATACGGCGCTTCCAGTGAGCGAAGGCGAGTTTATTCTTAGAGAACAAATCCTATTAGTAGAATCTTCAAACAATCCTTCGGCTGATGGTTTAGCAACAAAAATAGAACGAAAAGAAAATACTCTAATTTCAACTTTAGTGTATGGATTAACGCCTGATCTCACTTTATTTGCAACAATTCCGATCACCAATCGTCAATTAAAAAGTACTAACTTATCGACGTTTGAATCGACTAAACGACAATCCAGCGGTATGGGTGATGTTAGTTTTGTCACTCGTTATACGGTTTATAAAAATGATTTTAAAGGGGGGAGTTTTCGTATAGCACCATTTATTGGCGTCAAATTAAGCACAGGGGATGATAATAAAACGGATGAGCAGGGAGCATTGCCAGCCAATATCCAGAATGGCTCAGGAACCAATGACTCGTTTGTCGGTTTGGTCGCAACTTACGCTAGCGTGGATTGGGAATGGGATGGGCAAATTAGCTATGTTGATAATGAAAGCAAAGCTAATCTTCAGCGAGGTAATGTTTTAAAGTTAGACATGTCATTGCAATATCGTTTTTATCCTAATCAATTGACCGCTAGTACCGATACCTTTATTAATGGTGTTATAGAATTTAATCACAGTAATCAACAACAGAATCGAATTGATGGCGTTAGTATCGAAAACTCAGGCGGTTTAATTAACTTTATATCACCGGGCATTCAATGGGTCACTCAAAGGCTGATATTAGAAGCGAGTATTCAACTACCAATCAGACAGCCTGAAAGGAATAATGGATTAGAAGTAGATTATGTTTTTAGGACAGGATTTCGCCTTAATTTTTAGAATTGAATAAACAACACAAAATGAGGATAAAATGATGAAATATTTATTAGCCATTATTACGATGGTATTAGTTTCAAATACTAACGCAAAAGATGTTCAATACGATATGAGAGTTGATGGAATAACCTGTCCTTTTTGTGTTGCAACCTCTGCAAAAGCGCTTAAAAAGATAGATGGTGTTAAAAGCGTTGGCTCTGATCTTGAAAAAGGGATCATTAAAGTCTGTGCAGATGAAAAAGTGATTTTTAAGGATGAAGAACTTAAAAAAATGTTTATTGATAAAGGTTTTACCTTTAAAGGTATGAGCAAAAAAGAGCAATGCGAATCCGTATGATTGAATTGATGTCGACAATCGTTTGCCCTCAATGCGGTGGCGCAAAAACGGAAAAAATGCCGGCTGATTCTTGCCAGTATTTTTACGAATGTACACACTGCAAAGTATTGTTAAAACCCAAACAGGGTGATTGTTGTGTTTATTGTTCTTTTGCTGATGTCCCTTGTCCTCCCATTCAAGAAGGGGATAGTGATTGCTGTGCGTAAGTTTGATGATTCTGAAAAGTATAGCAACGTAGCTCCTCCACGAAAATGGGGATGGCTTATTTTGTTTTCCTCAAGTGCTACTTTGTTATGTTGCGCTTTACCCATTTTTTTAGTGAGTTTAGGTTTTGGGAGTGTGGTTGCTTCTATTTACGGTGAGTATTTTCCTTGGTTGAAATGGTTTGGATTAAATGAAGGGCTAACTTTTGGTATCACAGCATTCATTCTAGCGTGTGCCGGTTGGTTTTTATATCGACCTGGCAGAACGTGTCCAGCAGATGCAGAAATGGCTGAAATTTGTAATCGAGCGCACCGTTGGAATAAACGCTTTTTTTGGGTGGCCGTAATAGTGTGGTTAATCGGTGCGTTTGCTGCTTTTGTTATGCCTTTGTTTGTATGAATATGTTAATTCAGTGGTTAAATTGACATATTAATTGACACTTTAATTGACATATTAAAATTGACAAATTCACTTAATTAAGCCACGCTTGTTTTTGAAGATGAATTTTTATTGTTATCACTATAGAATTAATTAATGAATCAAAAAGTTTTAATCATTGTTTTAGCTTTATTTTTAATAGGTAACTTCCATGTTGTTACCGATTGGTGCGATGATCTGCCTGTTGATTCAGTTACATATGATTCAGCTGAACGGGATTTAATTGAACAGAATATAGATCTAAACCAGGGCAATGGTCACAACGCAGACACTGATCTTTGTGGTCACTGTGGTCATCTCGGTTTAAATATCATGCAGATTACACCAAGTGAAATCGATATTTTTACATCAAATGCTAAATCTAAACCTATTGAGCAGAAAACTACTTTTAACTCCTACTGTACCTCACCGCCAACAAGACCTCCGCTTCAACTCTCTTAAATTGTCTATTTAAAGTTCTTTAGCGTTTTTTTATTAAAAGGCGCTATTGTTTTAATTAAAAAATATTAATTTAAGGTCACTCCTATGTTATTTATAAAACCCACAGGGCTGCTTGCTCTGTGTTTTTGCTTTGTTGTATTTTTGAGCAATAATGTGAAAGCAATAGAAAAAACATCGTCCAAACGGCTCATTACTGTCGTCAATGATGTCTTAATAAACCATCCTCAAATCATGGAAGCGAAAGCTAAACTTGATCAAGCCAAAGCGCTTGCAAAAGCAAAAGGGCAACCAATTTATAACCCTGAGCTGTTGCTCGATTACGAATCTAATGTTGAAAACACTTCAACCATTGGAATTTCCCAAACAATAGATTGGTCAAATAAAAGGCAAGCATCAAAACGAATGGCTCGGCAAAATGTTTTGGTAGCTGAATCAAATTACGCTCAAGTGAAACAGGCGATTGCAACGGACTACTTGAAATCTATCAATCAATTTCAATCGTCGAARACKGCYGCYARMYTAAACCAACAGCAAAAGGAAACRTTRGTCGAGTTTRTYGAAATTGTAAAAMGRCGATTTCAGGTCGGWGATATTAATCGAATTGAATTGGATTTTGCACTGCTTGCTGCTAGTGAAATTGATATGGCAACCGCGAGAGTTCAATCTTCATTTTATGCGAATAAATTGCGCTTAGAATCATTTCAGAATTTTGAATCGATCGCAATTCCAGAGCTAGAAGTGCAATTGATTCAGTCATCAAATAAAAATGTTGAAAAATTATTACTCAATCACCCTCAATTAATTCAATTAAGAATGAAATTTGAAGCCGCTAAGGCAGCAATTAAATTAGCGAGCAGTAATAAAAGTGCTGATCCTACGCTATCCATTAACGCTGGAAAAGAGGGTGAGCAAAGTGTTGTCAATTTAGGATTTAGCATGCCTTTATTTATACGTAATAATTTTTCATCCGAGGTTGATAGTGCCATTGCTAATTCAGTAGCGGTTGAACAACAATATTTCAGCGGTTATCGTGAAGCATTGGTTAAAGTTAAATCAACAAGATACAGCTTAAGGTTGACACTAGCAGCTTATAACGCATGGGTAGGACAAAATCAGAAAGGGCTACAAGAGCGAGCCGGTATATTAAAAAAATTATGGCAAAGTGGCGAATTAAGTACAACTAATTATCTACTCCAAATCCAACAGACTTTAGATACGCAAATTGCAGCATCTCAATTAAAGGAAGATTTATTTAATATCTGGTTTGATTATTTATTAGCATCAGGCCAAGTGGATTCTTGGGTATTATTTTAGGTTTAACGATTAAATTATTTATTACTAGAAATTAGTCAACGAAACAAATTTTAAAAGAGAGAATAACATGAGATATTTTACTACTATTAAGCGGTTGATAGCCGTTAGAAACAAACGAATATTATCTGCATCAAAATTTATATTATTATTTTCATTTGCGGTTTTTAATTTGCAAGCGAGTCAGGTTAATGAACCGAAACAGCAGATTGTAAGCGCGAGTGCAAATGAAGAGCATCGTGAAGAAGGGCATGATTCCGAGGAACACGGTGAAGAAGGGCATGATTCTGACGAGGAACATGGCGAGGAGCATGAAGGAGAAGAACATGGCAATGAAGCGGGTCATGTAGACAAAGAAGAGCACGAGCCTGGCTTAGTCGAGCTAAATGTAAATAGCGATAAACTGTTTAAAATAAGAACTGAAAAAACGCAACTTAAAACCATTTCTAAAGAAATTACGGCGCCGGGTGAGGTTGTACTTAATGCGTACAAAACAGCCATAGTTTCCTTGCGGATTGATGGCCAAGTGATTAAGCGATTAGTCAAAATGGGCGATCATGTTGTAAAAGGTCAAGCCGTAGCAGAAATTTCTAGTATCCGAATGGCTGATGCGCAACAGGCTTACATAGTTGATTCAAAGGAATGGTTTCGGGTTAAAAAGCTAGGAAAAAACGTGGTTTCTGGTAAACGCTTTATAGAAGCACGTTCAAGTTGGCAATCATCAAAAGCTCGACTTCTCGCGTTAGGCTTAGATCAAAAACAACTAGAGTCGCTTGAAGAAAATGGCGCGCCCGATGGTATTTTTAAAATGATTTCGCCTATTGCTGGTGTTGTTTTTAGTGATGATTTTATTGAAGGGCAGTATATTCAAGCAGGTGGTCAGTTGTTTGTGATTAGTGATGAATCTAAAATTTGGGTAGAGGTAGCGGTTTCTCCATCGCAAGCATCACTTTTTAGTGCGGGGGATATTGCTGAAGTTGATCATGATGGTGAAATACATCAGGGAAAAATTATCCAGGTGAGTCATTTAGTATCAGAAACAACACGTACTCAAAAAATACGTATTGAAGTGAATAATAAAGATGATGATTTACACCCAGGGCAATTTGTTTCTAGCCGATTAAAACAAAAATTAACCGAGCAGAAATTGGCGGTGCCGGAGTCTGCTTTGGTTAGAACGGCAGATGGTGATTGGGGCGTTTTTGTAGAAGTAAAACCAAGACATTTTAAGCAACTTGAAGTGGAGTTGATTAGGCGACAAGGTGATTTAATGGTGATATCGGGAGTAGAAATTGGCGAGTCAGTTGTGATTGAAGGAGCTTTTTATCTTTCTGCGGAACTTGCAAAATCTGGTTTTGATCCTCATGGGCATTAATTTTTTGAACTTAAAACTCAAAAGAGCCAAAATTATCCAATGCATCATTAAAAATGCAAATCATTAAAACCTTGGAGCAATAAAATGTTAAATTTAATCGTTGATTGGTCTGTCAAAAATAGGCTGATCGTCATGTTATCTATCGTGTTATTAACGATAGCCACTTTTTTTATATTACCTAAATTAAACCTAGATGCCTTCCCTGATGTGTCCAATGTTCAAGTGACTATTAATACGGAAGCGCAAGGTTTAGCCTCGGAAGAAGTTGAACAGCTAATTACTTATCCGATTGAAGCGGTAATGTACGCACTGCCAGATGTAGAAGAAGTTCGCTCTATTTCAAAAACGGGTTTATCCGGTGTTACCGTAGTTTTTAACGAAGGCACGGATATTTATTTTGCAAGGCAACTTGTTTTTGAGCGACTACAAGATGCAAAAGAGCAGATCCCAATGGGCGTTGGTACGCCTGAAATGGGACCTAACACTTCGGGACTCGGCCAAGTTTATCAATACATGTTGACCACCGATAATCCCGAAAAATTTGATGCGCTAGCTTTGCGTAGCATGAATGACTGGGTGGTTAAATTGCTTTTGATGCCGGTGGATGGCATTACCGGAATATTATCTTTTGGCGGAGAAGTCCGGCAGTACCAAGTGAATGTTGAACCACAAAGACTATTAGCTTATGGGATCACCATAGATGATTTAGCGACGGTGATTGAAGACAATAATCGAAATGCGGGTGGTTGGTATCTTGACCGCGGAGCAGAGCAGTTAGTGATCCGTGGCGTAGGTTGGGTAAGAGCCGGCGACAACGGCTTGAAAGATATTGCCAATATTCCGGTTAAGTCTATTGATGGACGTTTGGTCAAAGTCAGTGATTTGGCTAAGGTTGAATATGGCGGAGAAATCCGCCAAGGCGCGGTGACTATTACAGTAAGAGACGAACAAGGTAATCCAAAATCATTAGGTGAAGTGGTTACCGGTATTGTTATTAAACGACTAGGCGCCAATACAAAAAACACCATTGACGGGGTGAAGGAACGTATTGAAATTGTTAAAAGAGCTTTACCAAAAGGCGTGACTATTACCCCTTTTTACGATCAAGCTGAATTAGTCGAGAAAGCTGTAGATACAGTAACAGGGGCATTATTGAGTGCCTTCGTTTTTATCATAATTGTTTTAATGCTTTTCTTAATTAATATTCGAGCGACCTTGTTGGTACTAATTTCTATTCCACTTTCTATTGGCATGGCGTTGCTTGCCATGGTGTATTGGAATATATCGGCTAACCTAATGTCATTAGGTGGATTAGCGATTGCCATTGGTATGATGGTGGATGGTTCGGTCGTGGTGATGGACAACATTTTTAAACGGCTATCTTCATTAGATTCGTTTAAGGATAAAAATTTAACCATTAGTCAGCATATACAAATAGCCACTAAAGAAGTGGCGAGTCCCATTTTTTATTCAGTACTGATCATTGTGGTGGTGTTCTCGCCTTTATTTTCCTTAGAGGGAGTAGAGGGCAAACTATTTCAACCAATGGCAATTAGTGTTGTGCTCGCATTGCTGGCATCGCTATTAGTTGCCCTTGTGATAGTGCCTGCGGTTGCAAGTTATTTTTTTACTGGGGAATTAGTTGAAAAAGAAAGTGTGATCCTTAAGCCTTTGGATCGTTTGTATCAAAAGTGGTTGCCAATAGCTTTTTTGAAAAAGAAAATGTTGATTGGCGGATCGGTAATTATTTTTATCTCATCAATGATAACGTTGCCTTTTTTAGGTACCGAATTTGTACCGGAATTAGAAGAGGGAACGATTAATGTTCGGGTGACTTTAGCGCCATCAACCAGTTTAAAAACCGCATTGAAATTAGCGCCAATATTAGAAAAATCTATACTCAGTTTTCCTGAAGCGCTCTATGCGTCAAGTCGAATTGGTCGAGCTGAACTGGGAGGTGATCCTGAGCCGGTTTCTAATATTGAAATTTTTATTGGGTTAAAACCAGTTTCCGAATGGACATCAGCACCTAACCGCATTGAGTTACAAAAATTAATGCAAGCAAAATTAGATGTTCATCCCGGCTTATTGTTTTCATTTTCGCAACCTATTGCAACACGTGTTGATGAATTGTTGTCTGGCGTGAAAGCGCAACTGGCGATTAAACTTTTTGGTTCTGATTTAGATGTGCTGGCAAAAAAAGGTGCAGAAATAGAAGCTTTAACTAAAACTATTGAAGGCACTGTTGGGGTTGCACTAGAGCAAATCGCCGGTGAAGCTCAATTGGTGGTTCGCCCTGATAGAGACTTGATTGCTAACTTTGGTATACCTGTTTCAAAGGTAATGGATTTGGTAGAGGATGCCATTGGTGGACGAAAAGCAGGAAAAGTCATTCAGGGCAATGAGCGTTATGATATTTATGTTCGGCTTAATCAACAAAGTCGAAAAAATGTTGAAGCCATTCGCGATTTAATTATTCAATCTGCAACTGGTGCTTGGGTTCGACTTGGCGATATTGCCTCGGTTAAAATTGAAAGTGGACCACCACAAATAAGAAGAGATGACGTGCAAAGGCGTGTGGTTATTCAAACCAATGTTGAGGGTAGAGATTTGGGAGGGCTAGTGGCTGAGCTAGAAGAACGAATAGCTACTGACATCGACTTGCCTGCAGGTTATTCGGTGGTGTTTGGCGGTCAATTTGAAAATCAAAGACGTGCTAATAAACGACTTATGATTGTGGTTCCTGCGTCATTGGGGCTTATTTTCTTAATTTTATATTTTGCATTTGGCTCAGTCTCGCAAGGGTTATTAATTATGGTGAATGTGCCACTAGCGTTAATTGGTGGTATATTTGCTTTAGCGATTTCTGGTCAATATCTTTCAGTACCAAGTTCTATTGGTTTTATCACTTTGTTTGGTGTCGCCGTATTGAATGGTGTCGTTATGGTCAACTCGATCAACCAAAAATTATTAGAAGGCCTCGAAATATCAAAAGCGGTCATAGTCGGAGCAACTTCAAGATTAAGACCCGTTCTAATGACAGCAAGCACTTCGGCTTTAGGATTAATTCCCCTATTGTTTGCGACAGGTGTAGGCTCAGAAATTCAAAAACCCTTGGCAACCGTTGTTATCGGGGGATTAGTTTCTTCGACCATTTTGACCTTATTTGTTTTACCGGTTTTGTATACAACTTTTTTAAACCGAAAATAACGCAATAAACCAACATAAATCACGGATATTTGAAGTTTAGCTTCAAATATCCGTGATTTTTTTCTATTATTGACAGTTGCGTGGATATAGCAAAATTTAGGTTTGTTTGAGTTGTCCTGTGATTAATCAATTATGAGAAATTGAATACAATGTTTAACCTAAGAAAATTACATAAATAAGCAGCTGGAATCTATAGAAGCTAATATTTTAGCAGAATATTTTTCAAAATTTGAGGTGTCTTCAAATATCTTTAATGCCGCCATAATATTCGAAGGAATGGCTATGAAAAAAGATTTTTCTAACCATGAAAATCAATCAGTTGAGATCAAAGGTTTGATAAGCGTTCTTCTTGATTTTTATGCTATTAATCGAGTGACTTTCTCAGATGCAATTAAAAATTAATTATTGATAACGCAAATTGCAATAAAAAACAGCTGTAATAGCTAATACTCGTGTTAAGTGAGGACTCCTATGATGTGTTACAGAAAATATTTCCACAATCATTTTCCCTTGTATAGCCTGATAAGGAAAGAGCTTAGTATTTGATAAGACCATTTTTTTATTATCTAATTAATAAAAAATTCAGAATTTTAAAATAATTTTTTATTATTCAGTAACAAGAGGTTCAATGCAAATATAAACATCTTTAATATCCTGAAGACAACCATTCGAAATGATCTGTAAAGGTGTTCTACCACACAAATAATCATTATTGTTTATCATGGCCATATAACCATAACAATTTTTTGGATTGCTAAACATGGTACGTAAACAGGAATGAATGTTCAAAACAAAACTAATTCTATCCAACTGTTCAGAATTTGGTTCAAAAATAAACGATAAATTCTTCGCGAATACATTTTTATATTCATTGACCGAAATTGCCAAAATGGAACAGCTCTGTACTTGAGTAGCACCCCATAAAATCAATATTTTAATAGCTACTTCTGCTCCTATAATACCATCTATTAAAGTGTCTGATTTTGACATCTGTGTATTTTTCCTTTAGTTTACTTTTCGTTTTTTTCCGCTTTCAGCTCGCTTTTTATTTTCAGTTTGMACATAAATCGTATCAGTAGTTGCCATGCTTGAATGACCCAGATCTTCCGATAAATCTTTTAAGGCTCGACCACGTTCAATTTCCATACTTGCGCCTGTATGTCTTAACCAATGTGTAGAAGCTTCTTTTAACTTTATGGCCTTTGATTGACCTTCGGAGTCTCTCATTTCCATATAGGCGCGATCGAAAACCTCTTGAACTAGTCTTCGGAGGTGCCGGGAACTCATGCCTCCTTGACCGCGAATTTTTTCTACAAGCACGGTATTTTCACTACCTGCTGGAGTTCTTGAAAGCCCTCTAGATACCCGATACCTTTCTAAAAAAGGAATAAAGTCTAGCGGCACAGTAGTATCGCGAATTTTTCTGCCTTTGCCAAATATTTTTAGCCACCAGTTTTCATCTTCATCTTGCCARAAATGCCCCATAACGGGCGACCAATTTTCCCGCTCTGACAATTCCGAAATTCTTAAAAATAATGTTTTAAGAGACGCAATAACAAATAAATTTCTTTCATATGTGATACTTTTATCAGCCATATTTACAGCGGTGTCTAGAACATATTGCCATTGCGACTCAGTCAACCGCTTTACTTCTTTTACTTGAGTGTCCTTTATCAGGTGTCGACAATCTTTTTTCGCAATTTGAGCGGGGTTTCCGTAGCACAGTTCTTCGTTCATTAAATATTTATAGAAAGCTATAACGGCTGTGAACGATGAAACAAGCGTTTGTTGAGATGGTCTATATTTCTTTTTGTCGACAATTTTAGATTGTTGACTTTTTGGTGCTTGTATTTTGTATGGTCGCCATTTTTTGTTAGAGATGAAATAACCGTTATCAAACGAAAATCGATCGAGGCTAGAAGTTCCAATCCAATTAACCGGTGGTTTCCAGCAAAAGTCGGCATAGTCCAAAATATCGGTTTTTCTAAAATCATCGATTGGTTTATCCTTAACTAGATAGGACCATAATAAAAACCTTTCGACTTCATTTCGAAACCGTACATAGGGTGTTTGACAATATTGGGGGGAAATATCCCACCAATCGTACTTAACCTATTGATTTAACGCCATAACTCTCTCAAGTTTTTAACTTCCCTAGGATTTTTNACWGTTCTCTTAAGTTCCAATTATTAAAACGTTATTGCATAGAGTTACTGAACAATAAAACATTCAATATTAGTACAATTGCTGTTCAATGATCTGTGTTGTATGTATTATGCCGTTAGACTTCAAAGGAAAAATATGATTGTATACGTAGATATGGATGATGTTCTTTGTGATTTCACTGGTGAATATCAGAAGGATATAATCGCAAACCCTGTAATAAAATTCCCTCAATCTCAATATGGATTCTTTAATAAGTTGCCACCACTTGAAGGGGCGATTGATGCCATTAATGCCCTGATTGCTTGTTCACAATACGACCCATATATACTTACGGCACCGTCAATCCGAAACCCTTTATGTTACACCGAAAAACGTGTCTGGATAGAAAATCAATTTGGGCTAGATTTTGTTAATAAATTAATCATATGTCCAAACAAGGGTTTACTTCGAGGACATTACTTAATTGACGATTATTGTGAAGGAAGAGGGCAAGAGAATTTTGAAGGGAAGCTGATACACTTTGGAAGCGACCTCTATCCAAATTGGAAAATAATACGCGAAAAAATGAAATTCTAAGCCTCACAATTTGTTCAATAGGTTGGACTCAGACGGACAATATGCGATATACGTGAGCAATATTAGAAATGGCTCATAAGCAACTACTTAAACTTTAGACGCGATATCGACATTACATAACGCAACCCAATAAATTTGCTTCTTGTTGATGGATGAAACATCCTAAAAGAAGATCAATCACAAAGGTGTCTTCTATGGTCYTAAAATCAAAAAAAGAACTACTACTAGARTTTTTTAATTCTAATGAAACGACCGCTATTGAATGGTATCGATCGCCGATTGCTAAGTTACAGAGTAGATCACCTTATGAGAYATTAGCAAGTGATGACGCAGATAAARAGGCAATTRAWTTTCTATTTCGTGGTTTAGAATCGGGTGTATTTTCAAATCRTTGCAAATCAAAAAGCCCATAACTTRTGAAAAGTGCAAAAAGCTCACAGAATCCATTTCAGGTGAATRTGCACTCTAGTTTCATCTTGATTCGGTAATCCCTATTTTCTTATCACTAAAAAACCTGAAAAGATTGTGCCACAACGAGGAGGGCTATTCTTATTGTTTTTCTTTTACAAATCTTTATAGCTAGGATTGTGTACAAAATTACTAAGATTGATCTCCTTTGCATGTTTTCTATT